>CAYXKM010000096.1:0-2917 GCA_964465665.1 uncultured Woeseiaceae bacterium | reverse complement strand
GATGCGGGTAGTTTCATGACGGGCAGTACAGTGACCGTCGACGGCGGCCAGCTCTGCAGTTCGCTGTAGCAAACGCCTCAGGCGGCGCGAATCGGCGCGCTAATTTGCGCTAAAAGCACCCCAATAGCGGCTTGTCTGATTCGCAGGGCTTACGTATACTCACTTGCTTGTTGACAACAAGTTTCATGAATGACGTATGGAACCTGTTGATAATCAAGGACTTCCCTGGAGCTCGTGAATGCCAGCCAATGCACTCTCCGCCAACGGCAATGGTTCCACGCTCACTCAGGCCGAACGAACCGCGATATCCGACAAAGCGATGCTCGATGCGGCCATCGACCTCATCCTGCAGCGCGGTACTGACGGCACAACGCTCCAGGCGATCGGCGAAAAAGCCGGTTACAGCCGCGGGCTCGCCACCTACCGCTTCGGTTCCAAGGCCGGTCTGTTCGACGCAGTCTGCAAATCCATTTCGCGCCGCTGGCTGAGTTACCTGAAAAGCGGTGTCGGCAGCAAAGTCGGCATCGATGCGATGTGCGTGGCGCTAGACGCTTTCTTCCAGTTCATTTCGGATTTTCCGCGTGATGCGCGCGTGCTGCAGATTCTCTATTGCGGCGCCGCGAGCCCGCAGTCGGAGTATCGCCAGACCTCGGTCAACATACACCAGCGGCAGCGCGACGACGTCGCCGAGTGGGTTCGCGCCGGCATTCGCGATGGCAGTATACGCGGCGACGCAAACCCCGAGTCAGTGGCAGCCCAGTACATTGCCTACATTTCCGGGATGACCTACCTGTGGCTGATCAATCCGGAGTCGATCGATTTCCGAAAAGCCAACGACGACATGAAACTGCACATCCGCCGTTCATTGCAGAAATGAACTCACTTCGCAGGAATCCCGCATGACAGACGCCTACATCTACGACCACGTCCGCAGTCCGCGAGGAAAGGGACGAAACAACGGGGCATTGCACGAGGTCACGCCAGTCGATCTCGCTGCGCAGGTCCTTGCGAACCTGCGGGATCGAAATCAACTGGATACGGCACTGGTCGATGATGTGGTTCTCGGATGTGTCTCGCCGGTAGGCGAGCAGGGATCGGTCATAGCACGTGCCGCCGTGCTGATGGCCGACTACGACCAGAACGTTCCCGGAAAACAACTCAACCGGTTCTGTGCGTCAGGACTCGAAGCCGTGAATACGGCCGCCGCGCAGGTCATGGCGGGCCAATCGGATATCACGATCGGCGGCGGCATCGAGTGTATGTCGCGTGTGCCCATGGGTTCGGATTCAGGCGCGATGCACGCCGATCCGGCAGTGGCTTACAAAACCTATTTTGCTCCGCAGGGCATAGGCGCCGACCTGATTGCGAGCCTGCACGGATTTTCCCGGACCGATGTCGATGCTTATGCCGTCGAAAGCCAGAAACGCGCGGCGAATGCCTGGGACAAAGGTTACTTCAGCCGGTCGGTGCTGCCCATCCGGGACCACATCGGCATGACCCTGCTCGAGAGAGACGAGCACATCCGTCCGGGCACCACGGCCGCTGATCTCGCAGCCCTGAAACCGGCATTCGCTATCCCGGGCGAGCAAGCCGGGTTCGACGCCGTTGCGTTGCAGAAGTATCCGGAAGTCGAGTTCATCGACCATGTGCACACCGGCGGCAATTCGAGCGGCATCGTCGACGGTGCTGCTGCCGTGCTCCTCGGTTCGCGCGAAGCCGGACGGGCGATGAACCTGAAGCCGCGCGCGCGCATTCGCGGTTTCTCCTCGATAGGCACGGATCCCACGATCATGCTGACCGGCCCGGCGCCTTCGGCCGAGAAAGTGCTGAAACGCTGCGGCATGACGGTCTCTGACATCGACCTGTTCGAGCTGAACGAAGCGTTCGCAGCAGTGGTGCTGCTCTACATGCAGCGCCTCAACATCGATCACGACAAGATCAACGTCAACGGAGGCGCCATTGCCATGGGACATCCGCTCGGCGCCACCGGCACGATGATCCTCGGAACCGTGCTCGATGAACTCGAAAGGCGCGACCTCACCACCGCACTGGTCAATCTTTGTGTCGGCGGCGGCATGGGTACGGCAACGATTATCGAACGCGTTTAGGGAGCGCCGATGAATACCATAAACCTGCAACTCGACCAGAACGGCATCGCAACGCTGACGATCGACGTGAAAGGCCGCCCGATGAACGTCATGACCCCGGAGTTTTTGCGGGACCTTGCGGACGCCGTGCAGATGCTTGCCACAGACACCCGGATCACCGCTGCGGTCATTACCTCCGGCAAGGACAGTTTCATGGCGGGCGCGGACCTGGTCGAGATCGTGGACACGTTCGAGCAGCGCAAGGACGCGGCCGACGTGTACGGCTGGTGCCGCGAGTTGCAGCAAACCCTGCGCAAGCTCGAGACCTGTGGCAAGCCGGTCGCTGCAGCCATCAACGGCACGGCGCTCGGTGGAGGACTCGAAATCTGTCTTGCCTGTCACTACCGGGTTGCTGCAGACCGTCCGCGTTCGGTCCTCGGCTTGCCGGAAGTGCAAGTCGGCCTGTTGCCCGGCGGCGGCGGCACGCAACGCCTGCCGAGACTGATCGGCATCGAACCCGCGCTGCAGCTCATTACCCAGGGCACGCACCTGAAACCTGCGGAGGCATTGAAAGCCGGGTTCATCAATAAAGTGGTCGAAGCCGGCAAAGAAGTCGCGGCGGCAAAAGCCTGGATCGCACTATCCCCGGAGCCCGTGCAACCGTGGGACAGGAAGGGATTCAAGGTTCCCGGCGGCGCTGGTCTGATGCACCCGGCCGCCGTGCAGACTTTCGTCGTTGGCACCGCATTGCTGCAGAAAATGACCCATCACAATTATCCGGCGCCCATTGCGATCCTCTCGGCGGTGTATGAAGGTACCGTGCTGCCGAT
>CAYXKM010000095.1:0-2591 GCA_964465665.1 uncultured Woeseiaceae bacterium | reverse complement strand
ATCGGGTCCAGCGGCAATCTCGGTGCACTGGGCGGCCGTACACTGTTCTTCTATGCGGTCACGACCACCGCCGCCATCCTGATCGGTCTGATCCTCATCAACGCCGTTGGTCCGGGCTATCAGGATGGGCAGCCGGTCGGCGAAATGCTTGCGTTCGAGAAGTCGGCTGAGGATGTCGCGGCCAGGGTCGAGGGCAAGGGTGCGAGCGACGTTGCCGACATTTTCCTGCGCATGGTGCCGCCGAACATCGTCAAAGCGGCGGTCGAGGGGGAAATGCTCGGGATCATTTTCTTTGCGCTGCTGTTCGGCTATTTCATGACGCGCGTCGGCCACGAGTATGCAGAACCGATGTACAAGTTCTGGGACGGCGTGTTCAACGTCATGATGATGATGACCGGATGGATCATGAAATTCGCGCCGATCGGCGTATTCGGCCTCGTTGCCGCGGTGGTTGCCGAAAGCGGATTCGGCGCCACTAGGCCGCTTGCGATTTTTGCGCTGACCGTGCTTGCGGCGCTCGCGATCCACACTTTTGTAGTGATGCCCTTGCTGATGCGCTTCGTCGGGCGCATCAATCCCTGGAAAATGTACCCGGCCATGGCGCCGGCGCTTCTGACCGCGTTTTCGACGGCATCCTCGTCGGCGACCTTGCCGGTCACCATGGATTGCGTCGAGAAAAACGTCGGCGTCTCCAACAAGGTCTCGAGTTTCGTATTGCCGCTCGGCGCGACCGTCAACATGAACGGCACCGCACTTTACGAGTGTGCGGCGGCCATGTTTCTTGCCCAGGCCTACGGGCTCGACCTGACTTTCGGCACGCAGTTTTCGATCGTGCTGATTGCGCTGCTGACCTCGGTCGGCGTTGCCGGCGTACCGTCGGCCTCGCTGGTCGCGATTGCGATCATCCTCGGTGCTATCGGCCTGCCGGCGGAAGCGATCGGTGTGCTGATGGTGTTCGACCGCGTGCTGGATATGGCGCGCACCAGCGTCAACATCTTCGGCGACGCGGTCTGCGCCGTGATCGTTGCGCGACTGCAGGGAGAGGAAACCCGCTTGGCTGTCGATGCGAAATCGTGACCTCGGCCGTTAAACCGGCGGCAGGGAAACAATCTCAGTTGTCCTCGAGGTACATGCCGATGGTGTTATATCCGCCGTCGACGTAGAGAATCTCGCCGGCGATGCCGGCCGCGAGATCGGAACAGAGAAACGCCGCCGCATTGCCGACATCTTCAGGCGTCACATTGCGCCGGATCGGCGATACCTGCTCCATGTGCGCGAGCATTTTGCGGAAACCGCTGATGCCGGCTGCCGCCAGCGTCTTGATCGCGCCGGCTGAAATGGCATTGACGCGAATGCCGCGAGGCCCGAGATCGGCAGCCAGAAAACGCACGTTGGCTTCGAGACTCGCTTTGGCGAGGCCCATCACGTTGTAGTTGGGCACCGCACGCACGGCGCCGAGGTAGGACAACGTCAGGATCGCCGAATTGCGCTTTTCCATGAGGGGCAGGGCTGCTTTGGCGAGCCCGGCCAGGCTGTAACTCGAGATGTCGTGCGCGATCTGAAAGCCTTCGCGCGTGACCGCCTCGATGTAGGTGCCGCTCAACTGCTCGCGCGGTGCGAAGCCGACCGAGTGCACCAGCACTTCGAATCCTCCCCATTCCTTCTTCAGCCATTGCATGACGCTGTCGATTTCGGCATCGGAGGCGACATCGAGCGGGTAGGTCAGCTTCGACCCGAGCTCCGCTGCCATGTCCTCGACCCGCGATTTGAGCTTGTCGTTCTGGTAGGTGAATGCGAGCTCCGCGCCCTCGCGTGAAAAAGCTTGCGCGATGCCCCAGGCGATCGAACGATTGCTGGCGAGGCCGACGATCAGCGCCCGCTTTCCGGCCATGAATCCCATTGTTTTTCCCCGCTCCATTCCCGCTGGTTACGGTGACAGTAACCTTAATTACCCCGAATTAAGGTTACTGTCACCCAAATTGCGGTGGTGTTGTCAGCTCGACTGGCGTGTTACGTCGATGTACATCGTCAGTTTCTGCCCTGGTCGCAGAATATTGTTTTTGTCGATGTTGTTCCAGCGTTCGAGGTCGGAGACGGTGATGCGAAACCGGCTGGCGATGAGATACAGCGAGTCGCCGTTGCGTACCGTGTAATTGAGCTTACGCGTGGTCGCGGCGCTCGCTTTGGCCGTCGCCGCGGTGACGCGGTCGGTCCACACCACGAGTTTTTGCCCGATGGACAGTGTGTCCCGCGGCGCCATGCCGTTCCAGGCCGCGAGTTCGCGCGTGCCGACGCCGTAGCGCTGCCCGATCGACCAGAAGCTTTCGCCTGCGACGACGATATGCTCCACGCGATTGCCCTGCCGGCTGCGATTCTGCGTATCGCTTCGCCGCTCGTCGGCGCTCAGACTGTAATCGGAGAGCGGCTTGGCCGCGACCGGGATCATCAGGTAGTCGCCGGCGCGGATGGTGTTGCCGCGCAGCCCATTGACGCTTTTGATGGTCGCGAGCGGCGTGTGGTAGTGGTCGGCAATCTGCGAGATGGCTTCACCCGGCCGAATTTTGTGGCGTTGCCAGCGCACCCGCTCGGCC
>CAYXKM010000094.1:0-6216 GCA_964465665.1 uncultured Woeseiaceae bacterium | reverse complement strand
GACGGTGAGCTCGAAAAGGAGTCCCTGGGAGCCGTCAGTTTCGTGCCATTGGTGAAAGGAGTTTAGTTAGAAATATCAATAGTATATAGTACATTATTCGACTCCTTCCACATTCACGGCTTCATTGGGAAAAACCGGCATGCGATTGTTTGAACCGCTATACAGGCGCGTGCTGGCGTGGTCCTCGCACCGCCACGCGGAACGTTATCTTGCGGCATTGAGCTTCGCCGAGTCCTCTTTTTTTCCGATTCCACCGGACGTCATGCTGGCGCCGATGTGTCTCGCCGAGCGCGGCAAGGCCTGGCGCTTCGCCACCCTTACGACGGTGGCTTCAGTACTCGGTGGTATTGCAGGCTATGCCATCGGCTACTTTTTCATCGACATGATCGAGCCCTGGCTGCATTCCAGCGGCAATCACGACACCTACCTGCGGGTCCGGGAGTGGTTTGGAGTCTGGGGCGTATGGGCAGTCTTCGTTGCCGGGTTTTCGCCAATCCCGTACAAGATTTTCACCATTGCCGCCGGTGCGACCATGCTCAGTTTGCCCGGCTTTGTCATCGCCTCTGCAATCGGCAGGGGCGCGCGCTTCTTTCTCGTGGCGGGCCTGATAGTCGCCGGCGGTGAAAGGATGGCAGACGGGCTGCAGCGGCAGGTCGAACGCCTCGGCTGGGCTGTCGTTGCGGTCGCGATTGCGATCGGCGCCTATTTCATGCTGCGACCATGAATGTTTGCCGTTTGCGCGCGTCACTGCTGATCATGTTTTGTTGCAGCGTGTTGCTTGCCGCCTGCGGCCCGAAAACGCGCTGGGACCATACGCCTCAGGATGAGCATGTCGTTCGCAGCGGCGAAACGCTGTATGCGATAGCCTGGCGATACGGCAAGGATCCGGGGGCACTGGCCCGATGGAATGCCATCAATGACCCGTCACGAATATTCCCCGGGCAGGTGATTCGGCTGACGCCGCCACCGGGTATGTCGGCAGCGACACCGTCACCTCCGCAGGCCACAACGCGCCGAGAGCTGCCGCCCATACCCACGGAGCCTCCGCCGCAATGGAACTGGCCGGTTCCCGGCAAGGTCGTGGTCGAGTTCGGCGATCGTCCCGGCACCGGCACGGGTCTCCTGATCAGCGGCAATCTCGGGGAACCGGTACAAGCCGCCGCGCCCGGTCGCGTAGTCTACGCCGGCGACGGACTGATCGGTTACGGCAAGCTCATCATTCTGAAACACAACGACACCTATCTGAGTGCTTACGGCCATAACGCGTCGCTACTCGTCAGGGAAGGCGAGACCATCCGCAAGGGTCAACGAATTGCAAACATGGGTGAGGGGCCGGGACGCGAACCGCGCCTGCATTTCGAGATCCGGCAGAACGGCAAGCCGGTCAACCCGCGACAGTATCTGCCTCCAAGATGATGCGAGCTGACAGCGGGAATTGATGGGTCTGCGCGGCAGCGGACGATCGCGCGCAATCGGGCCGCCGTCATGATTCGCGATGTTGTATGGCGCTCCCGGACCGATCAGCGCACTTTGATGATTGCAGCGAGCTTACGCCCGTCGGCCAGCAGGATATTGAAAGTCCGGCAGGCGGCCGGTGTATCCATGGTCTCGAGTCCGATACCGCGGCGTGCCAGGGCGAATACCAGTTCGCGCGGAGCAAATACCGGCTGCCAGCCGGTGCCGACGATGATCAATTCCGGTTCGCCGGCAAGCAGCGGTTGCAGGTGCGCTACGCTGAGGCTGGCGACATCCGGCATTTCGAATGCCTCGACCGTACCGTCGGTGCTGACGGCTATATCGGTTTCGAACGTCCTTGCGACAAAATGGATCGCGCCTGGCTTAACCTGGCGGATAGTCAATGCCGATTGCTGGTTTCTGCTGAATTTCATTTCAGAGACACGTGGCCGAAGGGGTGCGTCCGCAAACGGTGACAGTTACCATAGGCCAACACCGGGGTGCAACGAGATTGCGTCAGAGTCCGCCAGAACGCCATATGATCATCGTCATTCCGGCGGGCGCCGCGTCGATGCAGATGCCGGCGAAGCACTGTCATTGGTTGTCGCGGGGCGAATCGTTGCGCGGCCCGGACGGCGTGGAACCGTTGCTCAATGTACTTCACGAACTCGACGTGCCGGCGCCGGCACAGGGCCTCGCTGCGATTCGCTTGTGGGGACAGACCGGGGTACGCCCCGAGGACTGGGTCAGCGCTGCAGATCCGGTGTACCTTGAAGCCATGCTGGACCACGTACGCTTGCACTCACTGGATGAATCTGCGCTCAGCCGTGATGATCGTGCGCAAATTTTCGATGAACTGCAGGCGCAACTCGGTGACGCGAGCCGCCGCTTCGACCTGATCGGTGACTACGGTTATTTGCGCGGCAGAGTTTCGTTCGCGACAGCGGGTTGTTCCGCGAAGCTGCTGGATGCGCGCGAGCCGGATGTATTGCCTTCCTCGCTTTCCGGGTCTCGGGAGCACGACCGGCTGGTCGGAGAACTGCAGTTGTTGCTGCACGAGTCGCCGATGAACCGGCAGCGCGAAGAGCAGGGGCTCCTACCGGTCAACTCGATCTGGTTCTGGGGCGGCGGCCACGCGCCGCGGGTGTATGAGGCTACGCTACCTCTCCTGTATTCGGACGACCCTTTGTACCTGGGCTGCTGGCGAAGTATGTGCTCCCCTGCGAACCATTGGCCGGGCGAGACCGGACGGCTGGTGCCGGAATTGCCATGGTCCTGCGTGGCGGTGGTGCCCGCCGGCAGGACGGAACCCGCACTGCTGGATAAGATGTTGTGCATGGCGAAACGACGACTCGCACGCGGACAGATCCGGCGCCTGACGCTGGTCTTTTCCGATGGCTCTCGACTGCGGCTGCATCGCAGGCAGCTCTTTCAGTTCTGGCGTCGCGGGCACTGGCCACAATTTGCCGGGAGCGATACATGACTACTGGCACGACCACCGGCACGACCACCGTCACGCAGAACGGTAAGTTGAGGCCGGTGCGACGCAGGCAGGTCCCGAGTGGTGCAGAGAGTGGCGAATTGGCACCGCTCGATCCGTTGCTTGCGCGTATCTACGCCGCGCGAGGAATCCGAAGTCCCGCCGAACTCGACTATTCACTCGGCTTGCTTGCGCCAGTCAGTTCCTTGCCGGGGATCGACGCCGCAGTCGAACTACTGCTGCAGCACCGTGAGCGGCGCATTATTGTCATTGGTGATTTCGATGCGGACGGCGCTACCAGCACCGCGCTGGTGTTGAGGTGCCTGCGAGAGTTCGGTTTTGTCGATGTGACTTACCTCGTGCCGAACCGCTTTGATTTTGGTTATGGCCTGACGCCGGAAATCGTACGGGTCGCGGCCGGGCGCTCGCCGGACCTGTTGCTGACGGTCGACAGCGGCATCGCCTGTCTGCCCGGGGCCAACGAAGCGCAGCGGCTGGGCATGAAGGTGCTGGTCACCGATCACCATCTGCCGGGGCCGGCGCTGCCGGAAGCTTCCGCGATCGTCAATCCCAACCTCAGGGGAAGTAACTTTGCCAGCCCGAACCTTGCCGGAGTGGGTGTCGCGTTTTACCTCATGGCAGCACTGGGACGTCGCCTCGAGAGCGAAGGCTTGAAGGGCGCATCGAAAATACCCGCGCGCTATCTCGATCTGGTTGCGCTTGGCACGGTTGCCGACGTGGTTGCACTTGATCACAACAACCGGATCCTGGTGAGCCAGGGGCTGCGGCGCATACGCGCAGGCCATGCTGTCGCAGGCATTACTGCGCTCCTCGAGCAGGCCGGCCGGCAGTTGAACAAGACCTCGAGCGGGGAACTGGGGTTCGTGGTCGGACCGCGGCTAAATGCGGCCGGCAGGCTCGAAGACATGTCGATCGGTATCGAGTGCCTGCTCTCTGACGACCGGCAAAGCGCCCAGCGGATTGCGGCGATGCTTGACGACATCAACAAGGATCGGCAGAGCATCGAAGCCGGGATGCGCGCACAGGCGTTCGAATTCCTCGATGCCATGAGCGCAGACAATCTGCCGGATTGCGTAGCCGTATTCGACCCGCGCTGGCACCTGGGCGTCGTCGGCCTCATCGCGTCCCGAGTTCGCGAACGGTGCCACCGGCCCGCAATCGCTTTTGCACGCAGCGATGATGGTCAGCTCAAAGGATCGGCGCGATCGGTGCCTGGTGTGCACATCCGCGATCTGCTGGAGAGCATTGCGACGACCCATCCCGGTCTGATCGGCCGATACGGCGGACACGCCATGGCCGCGGGTCTTTCCCTGGCCGAGGACAATTTTTCAAGCTTCGCCACTGCCGCCGCCCGGCAGATCCGGCGCCTGTATCCGGATGCCGACTTCAGCGGCGCCATTCTGACCGACGGTCCACTGCCGGCGGCAGCGATCAACTTGAGGTTTGCAAAAGTGTTGCGCGAAGCCGGACCCTGGGGCGCGGGTTTTGCCGAACCGGTATTCAGCGGGCAGTTCGAGATTGTCGAACAGCGCACGGTTGGCGAAAGTCACCTGAAACTCAAGGTCAGGCCTCACGATGCGAGCCAGGTCTACGACGCGATCGCGTTTCGCCAGGCGGGTCCTGCGTATCGCGGTCACGCAGAGTTGACGTACCGACTTGACGTCAACGACTACCGCGGCAGTGAAACGCCGCAACTGGTAGTAGAACAGATAGTGAGCATTGCGTGATAACATCCCGCGTTTTTCTGCGGCCGGGCACTAGATGACGATGGAAAGCAACCAGCTCAAAACCTGGGTCGGCGACCTCAAGGAACGCATTCAGGCGTTGAGGGGGTACCTTTGACTACGAATCATCAGCAGAACGGCTGAGCGAAGTCCGTCTCGAACTCGAGGCCCCGGGCATCTGGGCCAATCCGGATCGCGCGAGATCACTCGGCAGGGAAAAGGCGCAGCTCGAAGGCATAGTCGTCGTACTGGACGGCTTGACTCGCGGCATCGGGGATGCTGGCGAATTTCTCGAGCTCGCCCTCGAAGAGGGTGACGCGGCAACGTTTGCCGGCATAGAAGGCGATCTCGGCAATATCGAGGACCAGGTCGCCGGACTCGAGTTTCGCCGCATGTTCAGCGGCGAAATCGACCAGGCCAACGCGTTTGTCGACATTCAATCCGGCGCAGGCGGCACCGAGGCGCAGGACTGGGCCGAGATGTTGCTGCGCATGTACCTGCGCTGGGCCGAGTCGCACGGTTTCGAGACAGACGTCATCGAAGCGTCGCCCGGCGAAGTTGCCGGCATCAAGAGTGCAACGGTCGAGGTCAAGGGCGATCACGCCTACGGGTGGTTGCGCACCGAGACCGGTGTGCATCGCCTGGTGCGCAAGTCACCGTTCGATTCGGGCAACAGGCGGCACACGTCGTTCGCATCGGTCTTTGTGTCTCCGGAAGTGGATGACGACATCGAGATCGAAATTGATCCATCGGACTTGCGCATCGACGTTTACCGCGCGAGCGGCGCGGGAGGGCAGCATGTGAACCGCACGGAATCGGCCGTGCGGATCACGCACCTCCCGACCAATATAGTCGTTCAATGTCAGAACGACCGCTCGCAGCACAAGAACAAAGCTACCGCTATGAAGCAACTGAAAGCGAAACTGTATGAATTCGAGTTGCAAAAGCGCCGGGCGAAAGCATCGGAAATCGAAGACAGCAAAGCCGATGTCGGCTGGGGCAGCCAGATCCGCTCGTACGTGCTTGATCAGAGTCGGATAAAGGATTTGCGTACCGGCGTCGAAACCGGTAACACTCAGGCGGTACTCGACGGCCACCTTGATCCGTTCATCGAAGCGAGCCTCAAGCAGGGATTGTAAGTGACCAGCAAGAACATCAATGACGAAAATGCGCTGATCGCCGAAAGGCGGCGAAAGCTTAACGCACGTCGCGCGGCCGGGAACCCGTACCCGAACGATTTCAGGCGCAATTCGCTGGCAGAGGAGTTGCACGAGACCTGGGGTGCTCACGAGAGCGACAAACTGCGTGACGAGCAGGTCATGGTCAGGGTTGCCGGTCGAATGCTCGTGAAGCGCGTGATGGGAAAATCGAGTTTCGTCAAGCTGCAGGACCGCACCGGACAGATTCAGCTGCGCCTGGAGCGTGATCGGTTACCGGACGGCTGCTACCTGGATTTTAAAAAATGGGATGTCGGCGATATCGTCGGCGCCGAAGGGTCCCTGTTCAAGACCGAGACTGGCGAGTTGACCGTCATGG
>CAYXKM010000093.1:0-9938 GCA_964465665.1 uncultured Woeseiaceae bacterium | reverse complement strand
ATGGCATCGATCTGGCGTTCGGTACGTTCCATTGCCTGCAGGTTGAAGTCGATCATGTCCGGCAGGTTACCCGTATGTCTCTCGCGAAATGCCGCCAGGGCTGCACTTGTCTCGTCGATATCCTTCCTGCTCGCCTCCAGGTCATTCTCGAGAAAGGAAATCGTTTCTTCGACCTGCTCCGACCGCCCGCGCTCGTTCTCAAGCAAATAGAGATTTGCAAGTTCCGAGGCGACGCTTTGCGTAGTATTTGGATCGGAATGCTCGAATGCGATTCTAAATCCAATGGTCAGAAAGGATGACCGCCCGCTACTCGGACTGAAAACCTCTGCATATTCCGGTTCCAAAAACGTGGTCGACCGGATTCGGTCAATGGCAATATGGCTCAGATCGCTGTCGCCAAGCTCCGGGTACAAATCGTACTTTTCCATCAGCATAGTCAGGTTGGGTACCGACATTACTCGCTGTCGAACCGCTTGTATTCGCTCGTCCGCGAAGCCGGTAACCGCCGATTGAACGAAATCAGCCGACACACTTTGTTGCTCGACGCGAAACGTGGCGACGGACACGTACGTTGGCGTCAAGGTATATGCGATGGTAACTCCCAAGAGCATGACCGCAGTCGATACCAGCAACAGCAACTTTCTCCGGCGCAGAATGATAGCCAGATAATCTGAAAAAGTTTTGACCTCGTCTTCCATTGTCACAACCTGGGGCTTCAGCCGACTTAAGGAACAACCACCACGTCACCGCTTTCCAGCAGGATATTCTGTGCAAGGTCGCGGCCTCTTGCCACGTCATTAAAGCGGAAGGGCAGTACGGTTTGCTGCGCTCCCCGGCGACGCAGGATTTTAATGTCGTTCAGAGCCGCAAAGGGCGTGGTGCCGCCCGCCAGGCTCAGCGCCTGCATTACATCGACGCGCGGATTCATGATAAAAGCTCCTGGCCGCGTGACCTGACCGATGACGTATATCTTGTTGCCGTCTATCGCTGTGACCATTACCGTAACGACAAGATCCGGAATATAGCGAGAAAGCCGCTCAGCCAGTTCTTCGCGTATGGTGTCGACCGTCTTCCCCGAAGCCAGGAGGTCGCCGGCCAACGGGAATGAAAATCCGCCGTCCGGTCGAATCAGGACAACCTGACGCAGGTCTTCCTCTTTCCAAACCGATATCTCGAGCTGATCTCCGGGTTTGACCAGGTAGGTCGCGTCCAGCGGTGTAGATTCCTGGGCGAGAATGGCGCCCGATGTCGCCAGCAAAGCAACGATTGCAGTTTTTATCAATTGGTACATATATCCTGCTTGAACTCCAGAATTCTCGCGAGGCGCACTATCGCGTCCCGCCGGCAGCGGTGTCGAATCAACCGCTGTAGACGCTCGACAATAGCAAAATTATAAGCCCTTCATCGGCGAAAAGCGCCAAAAATTCCGGTGCTTGGGCGCGGCATTTCAAGTAGGGTCAATCAGCAGCAAATGCCGCATGACACAGACCAGAACGTGGCGGCCGGCGCGTTTGCCAATCGCGCCGGCCGCCCCCAATCTGCTAGAGGCTTGACCTGAGCCTGAACTTGTGTGGTCGACGTCGCAGCGTAAGCGCCGTCAGCAACAGGAGCAAGCCGACCAGCTCAAGGCTACCTCCGCCCCCACCACCGGACGGTCGCGGTGGCGGTGGCGGTGGCGGTGGCGGCGGAGCCGCTGCGGAACCATAGGTTCCGACCGCGGTGTCGACGACATCCGCAATGCCATCCGCATCACTATCGGCATTGTTGTCCACGGTGCCGTCATTGTTGGCATCCACGGTCGCGGCATTCGGATGACCTGCGATATCGAATGTACCGTCGCCATCGCTGTCCAGATCGCGGAAGTCCGGCGTGGTGTCGCCATCCGTATCCGGTGCCGCGGCCAGAACGAAATCGTCTACGTCAACGATTGCGTCCTCGTCGCTATCAGGCGCCCCTGCTTCGAGCGTATCCCAGACAGTATCGTTGTCGGAATCCAGGTCTCGGAAATCGGGAGCCCCGTCGCCGTCGGTGTCGTTCGGCTCGACACTATCGTCGATGCCGTTGCCATTCGCGTCCGTACCCAGCGTCTGGTCGACATCCAGTGCATCGTCGATGCCGTCACCATCTGTATCGGCGAATGCGATCACAACCAGCCGGTCGTTCTCCATGCTGTCCGGTATTCCATCCTGGTCGCTGTCGAAATCCAGGTAGTCCGGAACGCCATCGCCATCCGTATCCTGCGGCGCAACCGTCGGATCCTGGCTGCCCTCGAAATAATCGAGAATTCCGTCGTTGTCCGAATCGACGTCACGGTAGTCAGCAATGCCGTCGCCATCGGAATCGACGGGCTCCATCGCATCGTCAATGCCGTTTCCGTTGGCATCCGTCCCGCCGGTTTCATCGACATCGATTGCGTCATCGATGCCGTCACCGTCTGTATCCGCATCAGCGAAAGTCACAGCGGTTTGCGATTCAAATGCGTCGCCGATGCCGTCATTGTCACTGTCGATATCGAGGAAGTCCGGCATTCCGTCGTTGTCCGTGTCCAGCGGATCCAACGAGTTCGGCCCGACCTCGATGACGTCGGCAATGCCGTCGCCGTCCGAGTCGACGCCGCAACCGCTGGCGTTCATATCGGGTACGCAAGCGTTTGCGTCGTCCGCATCGAGGTCGTCGGGCGTACCGTCACCGTCCGCGTCTTCGACGGACGATTCGAGATAGTCCGGAACTCCGTCGCCATCGGTATCTGTCGTTTCGCCCTCGACACTATCGGGCGTACCGTCGCCGTCGGTGTCAACCGTGGTACAGCCAGCGCCAAACCCGGAAGGCAGACAGGGATCCGCATCAGCCGGATCGTTCTGGTCCGTCGTCCCGTCGCCGTCCGCGTCGGCTTTCGACGAATCGAGGTAGTCCGGAACACCGTCGCCATCGGTATCTGTCGTTTCGCCCTCGACACTATCGGGCGTACCGTCGCCGTCGGTGTCCGTTCCGCAACCTGCACTAAACACAGATGGTACGCAGGGGTCGTTGTTGGCCGGGTCACTCTCGTTGGCGACGCCGTCGCCGTCAGTGTCTGTAACCGACGATTCCTGGTAGTCCGGTATCCCATCGCCGTCAGCATCGGCCGTTGGGCCCTCTACACTGTCCGGCTCGCCATCGCCGTCGGTATCTACCGTACAGCCCGGTGCGAAATTGTCGGGGACACAATCGGAAGCGGAGAAATTGACAACGTCCTGTGAGTTCGCGCCGCCGATCGGCTGGTGGGCAGCATCAACCAGTGTCGCAGTCAGTGTGTGTGCTCCAACTCCCACGTTATTCAGCACATGGGAACCGGTAAGGCTCGTTACTTCGATCGGAGCCGCCGCATCCAGCGTCAGGTGCATGTGATCGAAAACACCGCCTGCAATGCTGTACTCGACGGTGACGTCGCCGAATCCGACAATAGACCCCTCTACCGGTGAGGTGATTTCAAGGTCCGCGGCATTGAAATACTTGACCTGAAGGTAGGATTGCAGTTCCTGCTGCTCGGCAGGCGTCAAGGCGCGGTTGTAAATGAATACGGCCGCGATCTGCATGTCCATGAACGGGTTGCTGTCCAGTTCGGCGCCCAGCACGAGCCGGGTCAGGACCGTGTTGAAGGCGTGCGTCCGCGTGTCGATCAGCGTGCCGTTCTGGAAGTGATTCAGTTGCCCGGCCTGGTAGACGGCCGATTGCACCATCCAGCCCTGTCCGGTACCCGCGTCGCCGGAATCGAAGTCGTCACACCATCCCTGCACCATCAACCGGCCGGTTGGCGCGACGATCAGGCCAAAGGTTTCATTACACGAGTCATTGCCGTACGCGACGCCGCCGAAACCTGTGCTGTCATAGCGAAGGACCGCGTACATGGTTCGATCCGAGTTGCCGGCGGCGAATCCGCCCAGTGTCGCCGTTCGCTCGGCTTTGTCGCCGGAGCCATCGAAGTCGACGGCCGGCCGGCCATTGATCGCAGCCGGAAGCAGTTGCGGGTTCCCCGCAGCGGTCAAATCATTGCCGAGGCCGGACTGGTCATTCCACGCCGTGACCGTGGATCCGCTGGTCGTTACCCCGGAATCGGCTTCTACGCGAAAAACCAGTCCATTCTGCGGAGGCTGGTCCTGGCACGCGCCTACAGACGTATAAGTCGCCGTCAACGATTGGTCTGAAGCAGGAACGGTATAGTCCTGCGTGGCCGCCCCGCCGTTCGACCAACTTTCGAAGATGTAATTCTCCTCGTTCAAACAGTAGCTGGACGGAGCCGATATCGTGTGTTCGAAATTGATCAGCGTGTCGTATACGATGGGTGTGCCCAACGCGATCCCATCGACAAAAATCGGTATGCCGGCCGGCACAGTGGCAAACGTCACATCAACCTTGTCCGGACGGACACGAATCGTATCGGTCCCGCTGAGACCGTCCGAATCCGTTACTGACAACGTAAGTTCATAGCCGGTATCGTCGTGCCAGTCATGGCCGCTGGTTTCCACCGTCAGGACGCCGGACGTGCCGACAAAACCTGAGACCGCAGGGTGCGTGTGTGCGTTGTGGAAGAATCGAATGTCCCAGATGTAGTTGCTTGCCGGGATGGTTTCATCCGGATCGACGGCCGAACCGGAGAACATAATGTTGTCGCCGGCTCGAAATAACGCGCCGTCCAGCGGCGCATCTATCGATACCACGGGAACATTGCCTACCTGGATTCGCAGCTGCGCCGAAAACGCCGAGCGGGCGCCGTCGGACACTTCGACGAACGCGAAGTACAAGCCTGTCGCGGCGTATTGGTGCGTGGGGTTTTGCTGCGTGGATTCCGCGCCGTCACCGAACACCCAGCGATACGTCAACGAGTCATTCTCGAAGTCTGACGCGGTTACGGCGAAATCCACCGACAGGGGCGCCTCGCCCTGCATCGGCGTGGCGGTTGCGGTCTGAATCTCGGGCGCCTGGTTGCCGCTGGAAAAGGCGTAGCGCAAGACCCGTCCGTCTGGAGTCTGCGTCGAGCCGGTTCCGAAATCGACATAGTACAAGGCGCCATCGGCTCCCTGCACCAGGTGCACCGGCGCACCGACGCCGTTATCGAATTCGACCGGCTGGTTCGTTACCGTTCCGTTCGGGTTGATCGTCAGCGTGCTTATCGTTCCAAGGGCGTAATCAGAATAGAAAAGCTCCTCTACGTACGCTGCCGGGTACTGATTGCCTCGATAAATGAATCCTGCGGCTATCGCGCCGCCGGCCGGTGTCGCCTGCGTGTGACCATAGTCGAAAATCGGGTCTTCTACGTTCGGATCGGCGCATTGTCCTTCGCAGTTCGGCCAGCCGTAGTTCGCACCCGCGACGCCGATATTGATTTCCTCTCTCGCTGTCTCCTGCACGTTGCCGCCTACGTCGCCGATGATCAGACGGTTTGCCGGCAGATCCCAGAATCCCCGGTAGGGGTTGCGCAAGCCGTAGGCCCATACTTCGTCGAGCGCGCCCGGCTCGTTGACGAACGGGTTGTCGGCCGGGATGGTGCCATCCTTGTTGATGCGAATGATTTTTCCGCCGGCTTTCGACAGGTCCTGCGAATTGGCGGCAGCCCATTTGTCGCCGATCATCAGATACAGCTTGTCGTCCGGGCCGAAGCCTATGCCGCCGCCAAAATGGCAGCACAGTAACGCGTCTTCACTGTCCTCCCAAATGAGCACCCGGCTGCTGAAATCCGCCGTATCGCCCTGGTGCGTAAACCGTTCGATGCGATTCTGAAGCGTAGGCTCATGCGTGTAATAGACGTAGATGTAATTGTTGTTCTCGAAATCCGGATCCAGCGCCATGGACGTCAGGCCGCGCTCGTTGGCAATTTCGATTTCCGTCACAGGAATCGTCATGTAGGTCTGCGTCGTCGTCGGCTGCACCGAGGGATCGAAAATCGTGATCTGACCGCGCTTGTGCAGCAGCAGCATCCTGCCGTCGGGCAGTACCGTCAGGAATACCGGCTGCACCCGGCCACTAAGGACCACTTCTTGCTGGAATCCGGGAGGTACGGCAAATGCCACCGCGGAAGACAAAACGAGGAAAAGACCGGCTAACGCCAAACGAAGGTTTGATCGTAGATTCATTGTCAGATGTCCAGTTACGCGCACCAAGATCTGAAGTTCTCACTTACTGAAGCAATAAATGTGCCGAAACCCGCAGCACCAAGAATATCAGTACTTAACGATGTTGCAAAACAGCGACATATTGATCTGTTGCAAAATTTTTCGACGTCGCCCCGGATAGGGTTATGTCCGCACTGCATCGCCTGCGTGAAAAAGGCAGGAACTTTTTTACATATTCGAAACTTGCGAACTTATTGTAAGACTATTATTAGCACTTGCTCCTACACTGCCCGGTTCAGCCATATTGCGGCATGTTAAAACTTTCGACATTAATGCTACAATTGTTTTCGGCAAAATTCGGGCGCATGTTCTGTTGCTTTCCGCCCAATGTAGAGCGTTTGGCTTGCGGGAAGCATTGAAAGAAACCTGTAAGGCTATGCAGTTATTATGTTCATTCTCAGCATAGTTTCTTGAGTGCGAAAATGCTGCGAAATCAATCACAACTGAAAACGGACTAGAATCACACTTTCGAGTGCGACATGCTTGCTGTCAAATACGGTCCCTACACTGGTAGTGTTTGGCGGCAAACAGAAGAACAGCAACTGACAGAAGACTGAAGAACAAGAACAGCTATTTAGGAAGAAAATCAGGTGGAATCGAGTTTCGCGTGGCTGCTGGCTTTCGCGTTGACGGCAATCGCCGTAGTAGCGGGACGTTGGCTTGCGCCAGCTTTTGGTCTGGTCGATGAACCAGATGACCGGAAAAAGCATGTTGGCAATATTCCGCTGATTGGTGGGGTTGCCATCTATGTTGTGTTACTGGTCGTGCTGGCGCTGTCGGGCCAGGTCCAGGAACACAAGGCATTTCTCGTCGCGGCCGCCATAATCGTGGCCACCGGAATCTGGGACGATTTCAAAGGTGTTGCGCCGGGAATCCGGCTGATGATTCAGGCCGCCTCGATCTGCATCGTTGCGTTGTGGGGCGGTGTATACCTTGCCGATCTCGGCAACATTCTGCCTGGCGGCAATGCGCTCATCCTGGGCCAGCTGGCAATTCCGTTCACCATTGTCGCTGGCGTTGGTCTGATCAACGCTTTCAATATGACCGACGGACTCGACGGACTTTGCGGCAGCCTTGCGCTGGTCGCCATCGGCGGCGCCATCGCAGTGGCGACAGTCAGCGGCGCTCATCAAGCGGACGCCCGGATGCTGATCGTGTTCTCCGGCGCCGTTGCCGGTTTTCTACTCTTTAATTTTCGCTTCCCGGGCAGAAAGCAGGCCAAGGTATTCCTCGGCGATGCAGGCAGTTACTTGCTGGGTTTTACCGTGCTGTATGCAGTCATGCGTCTTTCCCAGGGCCAGGATCGCGCGATGCCCCCGGTAGCTGCCTTGTGGTTCTGCCTGTTGCCGTTGCTGGACATGGGGGGCATAACGGTGCGCCGGATGTTGCGCGGCCTGTCTCCGTTCAGCGCGGACCGCGAGCATTTGCATCACGTGTTCACGCTGGCCAAATTTTCGGTAACGGCAACAGTGACGATGATGACGGCGATTGCCGTCGTCGGCGTGCTGATCGGCACCGCCTTCCCGTACCTTGACATCGGCGACATCGTTCTGATGGCGGCATTTTTGCTGGTCGCTGCTTTGTATCTCTGGAGCATCCTGCGCACATGGAAAGTGCTGCGGTTCTTCATGCGTTCCATCGACCGACGAGCACAAAACGTTGGCCCGACCAGCACCGTGGATCGACGTCGGGCGAAACTGGAAGTGGTTCCAATGGCCGACTCCAGGCATAAACCGGTCAAATCGCCGCCCAAGGAATCGGACGACGGCTCGGATGCCACAACACACCCGGCAGCGAAAAAGGCCTGACACCTCGTCCGGGAAGCCCCTTATGTCTTGCCTGCCGGGCTGCCGGAATCAGTGACCCGGTTCTCCCCAATTCCCGGAACTGCTTCATAGTAGGCGATTGCCCTCCTTTGCTAGAATTGCTGCTTCAATGCTTCGTCTAAGCGCATGAAAATATTAGAAATTCTAGTTTCCCGCTAACCGTTTACGCGATAACAGGCCCTGTTCATGTCTGATACTGCCAGCCGGCCTCCGGTCGAGGTGTCCATCATAGTCCCCTTGTTCAACGAGGCGCAGAACGTTCGACTCCTTTACTCGGCCATCGTCGAAGCGATGAATACCAGCCACCGGAGCTATGAAATCGTTTTGGTAGACGACGGCAGCACGGACGATACTGCGGGCATTGCCAAAGAACTGACACGAAGCGACAGCGCAGTCCGCGTCATCCGTTTTCGGCGGAATTTCGGCCAAACGCCTGCGATGTCGGCCGGAATAGATTACGCACGCGGCGATATTCTCGTTACGATGGACGGCGATTTGCAGAACGATCCGCGGGACATCGCGCTTCTTGTGGAATGCATCGAGGCAGGTGCCGACCTGGCGGTCGGCTGGCGGCGAGATCGCAAGGACAAGAAGTTTTCCAGAGTCATTCCCGCACGCATAGCCAACTGGCTGATCGGCAAAGTGACCGGGATACCGATTAAGGACAACGGTTGTTCACTGAAAGCCTATCGCGCATCGGTGGTCAAGGAAGTACCGCTTTACTCGGAAATGCATCGATTTATACCGGCGATGGTGTCGATCAGCGGTGCGCGCGTTGAGGAGATCGTCGTGCGGCACCACCGACGCCGATTCGGCAAGTCGAAGTACGGCATCGGACGCGCATGGCGGGTACTGTTCGATTTATTGGCGGTCAAAACAGTGGTTGCATTTGCCTCACGCCCGCTGCTTTGGTTTTCGATGATGGCTTTCGTGCCGATGCTGATGGCGATGTACGGAAGCTTGAACGCACTTATCGACTTCCTCGATCGAACTTCGCAATTCAGCATGGTCGGCGCCGGCATTGCCCTGCAGTTTTTGTCGCTGTCGGTGTTTCTGCTGATTTGCGGCGTACTTGCCGAACTGATTTTCCATACCGGAAACACGCGCGAACACTATTTTGCGGAAATAACCGCATTCACGCACGATTCGAACTGGGTAGACAGGGGTACAGGGGAACAGGGTGACGTACTCCCAATATGGAATCGAGCGGCAGGAGCCCGGGATGATTGACGAGTCCGTATCGGTAGTCATTGCGGTCGTCGAGCGGCACGACAACTTCGTCCGGCTGGTCGAGGAGTACGATGCCGCGATCAGTACCTGCGTCGCGAAGTACGAGTTCGTGATCGTCATAGACGGCGACTTCCCAGACATTGCCAGGGCGTTGAAGGAATCGACGTTCCTGCGCGACCGGCCGGTACGTATCGTCCAGTTCACGCGTACCTTTGGTTATTCAACGGCAATCTCCGTCGGCATCGACAAAAGCCAGGGCGACCTGATCTTCACGTTGCCGTCTTTCTATCAGATCGAACCGCAGTCGCTGCCGGAATTCGTGGCAGCTCTGGAGGATTTCGACCTGATCGAAGGCCGACGCTGGCCACGACGGGACTCGCGTCTGAATCGATTCGGCACGGCGCTGTATCACAAGATCATCAAGCTGGTCACCGGACATACGTTCCGAGACCTGGGCTGCTCTGCGCGGCTTATGCGCAGGAAAGTCATTGAGGAAATCAATCTTTACGGCGAACAAAGCGCGTTTCTGCCAATTCTCGCGGCCACCCGTGGTTTCAAGATACGTGAGCTGAGCGTGCCACAGTCGGTACAGGACCCGTATCTGCGGTATTACGGCCCGGGCGTCTACATGCGGCGCATCATCGACCTGTTTACGGTCTTCTTCCTGACCCGATTTACCAAGGCACCGCTGCGATTCTTCGGCGTCCTCGGGTCCATGTTCGTCGGAGTCGCG
>CAYXKM010000092.1:0-4785 GCA_964465665.1 uncultured Woeseiaceae bacterium | reverse complement strand
GGGTCCGAACGGGTAGCCGTCGACCACGATCCAGGTCGCGTCGGGGCTTGTGGCGGCAACCAGGGTTTCGGCCGCATCGGCCGCGCTTGCGGGCTCGGCCTGCAGCCGGTGCACCGCGAAACCCTCGGACCCGAGTCTCTGAAGCAATGCGGGCACTGCAGTTGCCGTGACAAAACTCGCCGTTCCGCCGCGGTCCTGCCAGGCTTCAGCCAGCGCCAGGCAGCGCATCAGGTGGCCGGTTCCGGCGGAGGGGCCCGCATCGGCGCGCAGGCACACGTGGCCGAACAGGCTGTCAGCGGCCATTTCAGGCGGCAAGCAGCGCCCGCAGGGCCCCGGTGACACGCAGCTGATCGTCGTCCGTCAGACCGGGATACAGGGGCAGGCTCAACGCACCGGAGTAATAGTGTTCCGCTACCGGGAAATCTCCCGGTTTGAAGCCCATCGCCCGATACCACGGCTGGGTGTGCACGGGAATGTAATGAACCTGCGGGTGGATGTTCTGCTTGCGCAAGCCGTGATAGAGACTCGCACGATCAACCCGGGTCCGCTCCGGATCGGGCCGCACGACGTACAGATGCCAGGCCGAAACGGTGTCCGCGTGTTGCCATGGAAGAATCAGCGGCAACGGTTCGAGCAGTTCGTTGTATCGGGCAACCAGTGCGCGTCTGCGCTCGAGAAAAGCTTGCAGGCGGTTCATCTGGCTTTCACCGAGCGCAGCCTGCAGATCCGTCATGCGGTAATTAAAACCGAGGTCGACCTGGGCGTAACTCCACGGCCCGGCGCCCGGTTCCGCGAGTACTTTCTCGTCCCGCGTGATGCCGTGACTTCGCAGTCGGATCAAACGCGCGTGCAGCTCGCTGTCATTGGTCAGCAGCATCCCGCCTTCGCCTGTCGTTATGATCTTCACCGGGTGGAAGCTGAACACCGCGAGGTCGGAGTGCAGGCAACTGCCGACCGGCGTTCCCCGGTACAACGAACCCACTGCGTGCGACGCATCCTCCATGATGCGCACGCCGTATTTTGCGCACAGAGTCGCAATTGGCTTCATCTCGCAGGATTGCCCGGCAAAATGCACCGGAACGAGAACCTTCGGCAGCGTTCCGTCTTTTGCTGCCGACTTGAGTTTCGCAGCGAGTGCCTCGACGCTCATGTTGTAAGTGCGGGCATCGATATCGACGAAGTCGGCCTTTGCGCCGCAGTACAGGGCGCAATTCGCGGAGGCGACGAAAGTATTCGGTGAGGTCCACAGCCGGTCGCCCGGACCGAGACCGAGCGCGAGCGCGCCGATGTGCAGCGCAGCCGTGGCACTGGATACGGCGACCGCGTGCCGCGCGCCGCAGTCGTCTGCCACGCGCGTCTCAAAACGGGCGATGGCCGGGCCCTGTGTTATGAAGTCCGAACGCAGCACCGCAGCAACGGCCGCGATATCGTCCTCATTTATGCACTGGCGCCCATAGTGCAACGGCGGTGGTATCTGCCGGTCGTTCATGCGGATACGGAAAAGTTGCTGTCGACGTGCCGGCGAATCAGTTCGCGGATTTTGGCGACGCTCAGCCACTCCGTATTGTCACCGGAGGAATAAGAGAAACCTCGCGCAACGGGTTTGCCGAAATGGTGTTCACAGAACTCCCGCAGCACTTCGTCCGGCTTCCGCTGGGCCAAGACCGGCAGAATGAGATAGCGCTTCGCCGTCTCGATGGTCTGCAACGCGTCGGTCTCGGTGATCATCTGTTCGTGCACTTTTTCTCCGGGCCGGATGCCGACGACGGGCTTTTTACACTCCGGACCGATGGCCTCGGCCACGTCGGTGATGCGGTAACTGGGGATCTTCGGTACGTAGATTTCACCGCCGCGTGCTGTCACCAGCGCATCCATGACCAGGTGTATGCCTTCGTCCAGCGTGATGTTGAAGCGCGTCATTTCCAGATCCGTGATCGGGAGCACTCCCGATTTGCGCTGCGCGAGGAAAAAGGGGATCACCGAACCGCGCGAGCCCATGACGTTGCCGTAACGGACCACCGAGAATGACAGCTCACGATGCCCGCGCAGGTTGTTGGCGGCGATGAACAGTTTGTCCGAGCACAGCTTGGTCGCACCGTAAAGATTGATAGGTGCTGCGGCTTTGTCGGTGGAGAGCGCGACGACGCGGCGAACCTTGCTGTCGAGCACGGCCTCGATCAGGTTCTGCGCGCCGAGCACATTGGTCTTGATGAATTCGAACGGATTGTACTCGGCCATCGGCACCTGCTTGAGTGCTGCCGCATGCACCACGGTGTCTATGCCCTCCAGTGCGCGCCGCAAGCGCGGCAGGTCGCGCACATCGCCAAGGAAATAGCGCAGGCAGGGATATTTGTCGGACGGGAGTTCCTGTGACATCTCGAACTGTTTCAGCTCGTCGCGCGAAAAAATGACCAGCCGTTGCAAATCCGGCTGTTCCTTCAGCAAGGTTCTGACGAAGGCTTTGCCGAAAGAACCGGTACCTCCGGTCACCAGTACGCTGCGCAACGGGTTTGCTCTATCCATATCAGTCAAAAGTCTCGGGTGAGGCGATCAGGCGCTTCAATATTGCTGTGTAGTTGTCGATGGACTGCTGCTCCGGCAGATCGGAATCGCGTAGAAAGACTTTGTCAACGATGCCCTCATAGGAGCATCGGTCGATCGCCGCCATGAAACGCAGGATATCTTCCGTGTCACGCGCCGGAAATGCATCGCGTTTTATTTCGTCGAGGCTCGCGGCGAGATCATCCGGATCGTTGACACTTATGGTACCGGGTGCGCCCCTGTAATAGGCGTTGCCGAACACGACTACGGGCCTGCCGGCGAAGATGGCTTCCCATCCCGGCGTCCCGGTGATGCTCGCTACCGCGCGGCTACCCTCGGTGAGCGTAAACGTATCCTCTGCGCGACTGACCAGATGCACGTTGGGTATGCGCCCGAGGCGCGAGTAGAAACGGTAATCGCGTTTCGCCATGCGCTGTGCCGGATGCTCTTTCAGTACCACGACCCAGCCCTGCGGCAGGGCACGGGCCAGCATCTCGACCGCCAGGTACTGGTCGACAAAGATGTCGCCCATCGGCAGCGTCGTTGCCTCGGGCTGGAGGTGCAACGGGAAATAGATATACGGTGTGCCTGCTGCCGGCATGGGCCTGCACGCGCGCCAGTAGGCATAGCCATTCCGCAGGCTGCGATGCAAGCGCAGTTTGGTGTCTATGCGGAAGGTCCACTTGGCCCAGTCCGCCACGCGACGCGTCCACGGCATATCGCGGCGGCTCATGTAGAACGGACGATGCTTCTTGCCGGAGCGCCGGTCGAATTCTTTCTGCAGCCGGGGACTGAGCGGCGGCAACTCACCGGACGCTTTCAGTTTCCCGTATTCCGTTCGTACAGGCGCGAACATATCGTCGATGCTGCGCGAGATGATGAACGTGTCCTTGATCGGGACCTGCAACAGGAAGAACACCTGCTTGTCCAGCGCCCTCGCCACGCTGTAGAGAATGTAGGCAAACGGGGTATGCGGGATGTCGGACAGAATAACGGTATCGAACTCGAGATCCTTGATGATGCCGTACACCCACGTCACCTGTTCGAGGTACATACGCTTGCGGATCTCGTAACTCTGGCCCGCGCTGAATTTGCGGTAGATACGGTCGAACATCCGCAATACGACAACTTCCGACGATTGCTGTCCGCGAAGGAATGCAGCCGACGGAAAGGCCTTGAAGGGGTTGCTGTCGAAAGTGCAGGAGCGAAAGCCGTGCTTTGCCGACAAAAAATAATCGGCGCGGTCGCCGAGGCAGTTCGATCGTGAAATCAGTCCGACGCGGCCGACCTTGCTGCCGGCGATCGCCTGCCGCAAGGCTTCCTGGTTCAACGGGCGGCGGAATCCGAAAAACAGGACGTTGGGTGCGCGGGAATCCGGCATGAGGGCTGCGATCAGCGGTCCACGGCCCGGAACTGCGTCGCCAGTATGGCGTTGTTCTCGAGCAGGCAGGGAACGCCGGCGAGCACCGGGTAAGCGAGAAAACTCGTGGGCGAGTAATAAGCTTCGGGTCCGGGTTCGAGCGGTGTGCCGGAAACGGGGCACTGGAAAGCGAAAGCGGCGGCGCGGCCCGCCGGAGAGCCGATTTTCACCAGGTACAGGCCGGTCGGGTTCAGCGGGTTGGCACAGACGGGAAATAGACGGTGTTCGACCAGTTCCAGGCCCAGATCACGAATCGTGGCGCCGAGATTTTTCACGTAACCGTGACCTTCCATGCGGCGACGGGCTTCCTCGCCCGCGAGGTCATAAGCGGGCTCGAGCAGGACCAGCCATTTGCGGGCAATCCGTGCCAGTTCCCCGATTGCCTCTTGTTCTCGGCCACCGTTGGGCTCGATGCTGTGCGAGGTGTACACGACGTCCACGCTCCGGTCCGCGAGCGGGATGCGAAACAGGTCGGCACAAAACAGTTTGGCCGTAAGTGCGTGGCGGCGGGAGAAACCCTGTCCGAGCCTGACCCGGGACCAGGAAATATCGAAGCCGCCGAGTGCGGGGCGGGTTTCCATGCCGCTCGCGAGCACGCTGAGCGTCGTCGCTTCGCCGCAGCCCGCTTCGAGCAGCGTGTCGATCGGACCGAGCCGGGCCAGCACGCCCAGCTATTCCGACGTGTAGCGATCCATGTTTTCGGGGTTCTGTTCGTTGCTTTGTATATAACTCCCGGCCTGGAAGTCATAACTGATCATGATGTCTTCGACGGTATTGGCGTTGACCGGGCCGTTTCCGTCCGAAAGTCCCCGCAGATTCGCCAT
>CAYXKM010000091.1:0-4885 GCA_964465665.1 uncultured Woeseiaceae bacterium | reverse complement strand
CGGTGCCGGTGTTCACTTGTTTGCGTAATGCATTACGCAAACAAGTGAACACCGGCACCGACTTCCGCTATCCTGCCGCCACCGTTTCTTTCACTCACAACCGGACCGCACTTTGAACACCGGCCTCGCGGCGCGGCGCCGCTTCGTTCTGGTACTCGGTCTGCTGACCGGGCTTGCGGCCGTGTCCGTGGACATGAGCCTGCCTGCCATCCCGCAGATGGTCGATGCGCTGGCGACGAGCATGTCGCTCGGCCAGCTCATCGTCGGCTTTTTCATGGCCGGACTTGCCCTGGGCCAGGTGCCGGCGGGGCTCCTTTCGGATCGCCTGGGCCGTATGCCGGTGCTTTATGGCGGCGTCGCAATTTTCACCCTGGCGGCGCTGCTGTGTTCGATCAGCAGCGGTATCGAACTGATGCTTGCCGCGCGATTCCTGCAGGGCCTCGGTGCCTCCGTCGGCGTGGTCGTCGCTCGCGCCATCGTTCGAGACATCGCGACCGGCAGGGATGCAGCCCGGCTCATGTCGGCGCTGGTCATGATCTTTACTGCCGCACCCATGCTCGCGCCGCTCATCGGCAGTTTCCTCGTGACTGCCTGGGGCTGGCGCGCACCCTTTCTTGCCATCGCCGTCTTCGGCTTTCTCATGTTCTACAGCCTGCACACGACCTTGCGCGAAACCCACGTGCCGGTGCTCGAACATCACTTTCTGCGCCAGTTGTGGATGAGCCTTCGCGAGTTTTTCTCGCACCGCCAGAGCGTGCTCGGGCTGTTGCTGACATTGCTGCCGGCGGCGGGATTCATGTCACTGATCACCGGATCGTCGGCGCTGGTCATCGAGATCTATGCCTACCCTGTGAAAGCTTTCGGTTTCATTTTTGCGCTGGCCGGGTTGTCCATACTCGGTGGTTCGACGCTGAACCGTCGCCTGCTGCTTCGATTCACCAGCCTGCAGGGCATTGGCATCGGCGTCGCGCTGATGGGCATTGCGTCTGTGCAACTGTTGTTCATCGCGTGGTTGAACGACGCCACGTTCTGGTGGTTGTGGGGGAATGTCTGCCTGTTTCTGTTCAGCACCGGCTTCGTGTTGCCGAACGCGACGGCACTGGCGCTCGATCCGGTACCGCGCATCGCCGGCGTCGCGGCCTCGATCATCGGAACCGTGCAGAACCTTGCCGGTGCGAGCAGCGCGATTGCGAGCGGCATGCTCTACGACGGCTCGGTGCGCAACCTGACTTTTCTCATGGGATTCTTCGGCATCGCGACCGGCATCGTTTTCTTGTTGCGGCGCTTTGTCGGCGGAGCTGAATTACAGTGAATTATGGTGACAGTAACCTTAGTTCTTCTGCGTTGCTGAATCCCGCGCCGGTGATCCGACGGAATTAAGGTTACTGTCACCGTAATTCCTGTCACGGTAATTCGGTGAGGATCTCGTCGAGGTCGCGGCGCGACTGTGTCGGCAGGATTTTCGGGTAGCCGTACCAGATCAGCGCGACGATAAAGCTCGCAACCGGGTCAGAGCCGAGGATGTGGTGAAAGCGCAGATCGCGCGTGATGTCGCCCGTGGTCCACTTGGTGGCGACGCCGGCTTCCGAGAGGTACAGCATCAGGTTCTGGATCGCGCAACAGCAAGCGGCGTAATCCTCGCGTTGCAGGATCTCGTCGCCGGACTTTTTGCAGGTCACGACCAGCCAGCCGGGAATCTCGCGCGCACTAGCGGCCTTGAAGTCGCCGAACGCCGCGTCCTTTTTCCGGGCGGCATTGTCGCGGATGAGTTCGATACTCTCGGCAATCGCCTGCTCGCCGAGAACGTAGAACTGCCACGGCTCGGTCAGGTGATGGTTCGGCGCCCAGCGCGCCAGTTCGACCGCTTCGCGGATCAGTTTGCGGCTGACTTTCTGTTTCAGGAACTGGTTGGTCGAGCGGCGGCCGCGGATGCGCTCGGCAAGGTGCCGCAACTCGTCACGTCCATCGGCCACGACTTTCATCAGGCGTGCTCGATGATCATTGCAATGCCCT
Organism: uncultured Woeseiaceae bacterium; assembly: GCA_964465665.1. Taxonomy (GTDB): domain Bacteria; phylum Pseudomonadota; class Gammaproteobacteria; order Steroidobacterales; family Woeseiaceae; genus JAKEGN01. Next base: position 2,872 of record CAYXKM010000091.1, on the reverse strand, counting down.
GGCCGACACCGATGCACATGGTGCACAACGCGAACTTGCCGCCGCGACGTCGCAGTTCCAGCGCGGCCGTGGTCACGAGGCGCGCACCCGACATGCCGAGCGGGTGACCGAGTGCGATGGCACCGCCGTTCGGATTGACGTGCTCTGCGTTATCCGCAATACCCAGTTGCCGCAGCACCGCGAGTCCCTGCGCGGCGAACGCTTCGTTCAGTTCGATGACGTCCATGTGCGTGATCTCGAGGCCGGCGAGCGCGAGTACTTTTTTCGTGGCCGGTACCGGGCCGATGCCCATGACCCGTGGCTCGACGCCGGCCGATGCCCAGGCGACGATGCGCGCAATCGGTTGCAACGCGTGTTGCCGGATGCCGTCGTAAGACGCAATCAGCAACGCGCAGGCGCCGTCGTTGATGCCGGAGGCGTTGCCCGCGGTGACTGTGCCCTCGGCTCGAACGATTGGCTTTAATTTCGCGAGATCTGCGAGGGTGGTGTCGGCGCGCGGGTGCTCGTCGCTGTCGATCATGAGCGCCGGCCCGCGCTTCTGCGGTACCGGGATTGCGATCATTTCATTGGTAAACCGGCCGGCCGATATCGCCGCCGCCGCTTTTTGCTGGCTGTGCATCGCGAAGCGATCCTGGTCCTCGCGGCTGATGTGGTGTTCGATGGCGACGTTCTCGGCGGTCTCCGCCATCGAATCGATGCCGTACTGCTCCTCGAGTTTCCGGTTGACGAATCGCCAGCCGAGCGTCGTATCGTAGATTTCAGCGTTGCGATCGAACGCGCTCGTCGGTTTCGCCAGCACGAAGGGAGCCCGTGACATGGATTCGACACCGCCGGCGACGATCACGTCGGCGGCGCCTGCCGTGATCGCGTGAGCCGCGTTGCCAACCGCATTCATGCCCGAGCCACACAGGCGATTGACGGTTGCGCCGGGAACACTTGCCGGCACACCGGCGAGCAGCAGGCACATGCGGGCGACGTTGCGATTGTCCTCGCCGGCCTGGTTGGCACAACCATAGATCACGTCATCGATATGTGAAGGATCGAGACCGGGGTTCCGTTTCAGCAGCGCGGCTATTGGCAATGCGCCCAAGTCGTCGGTGCGAACGCCGGAGAGCGCCCCGCCGTAGCGGCCGATGGGCGTTCGCACTGCATCGCAGATCCAGGCTCCGGTCATCGGGTGTCAGTCCCGGCAGTGGCGATTGCCGTTTCGATGGCGCGGTCGTAGCGCCGGCCCATGAGCCAGCCCGACAGCGTCCACAGGGCGGCGATTACCGCCGCGATTAGTGCAATGCCGGTAATATCCAGGGCAAAGGCCGCGGTCACACCGGTATAGGCCCAGGCCGTCACCATGTCGCCGCCACGGTACACCACGATGTCGATGACCGGCTTCGACTTGTAGCGCATCTCCTGGTCGACCAGCGTGAACAGCATCTCGCGTCCCGGTCGCGTGATCGCGTAGTTGCCGGCACGCCGGGCGATTTGCAGGGCTACGACGACAGCCAGCAGGGGTGCCGCAGCAACGAGCAGCCAGCCGCCGACCATGAGTGCCGGCAGCAGCGCAAGCGTCGTCGACATACCGAAGCGCGTCGCCAGCCGTCCGGTACCGAATATCGCGATGAGACCGGCGAGGGAATTGACGACGAGATCGATACCACCCCACCACTGCGTGCGCGTGGAGCGTTCGTATTCGCCGAGTAGGTCGCGAATCTCGAAATAGAAAAAGGTATTCATCGTGACGTAGAGAAGTATGAACACGGCGATGCCGGACAGGTAACGATTGCTGAAGAGCAGCGTGAAGCCGGAGAACGGATTCCTGCCGAGGCGTACCTGCTTGCTCAGATCGGCCTCGAGGTTCACGTTGCCGAGCTGCGTCGCCTTGAGCCGTTCCAGCGTCCCGATCAGCGGTATCGGGACGAGCAGCATGAGGGCGGCGATCAGCATCAGGTTCAGCGTGCCGATGTCGTCGGCGAAGAAGGTCGCGACCGCCGGGCCGACGACGGCGCCCGCACTCGCGCCGGTCGCTATGATCGCGAAAAGCCGCGGAGCCTGCTCGCGGTTGAACAGGCCGGACATGAAGCTCCAGAACACCGACAGGTGGAACAGGCTGAAGACGCTGATCCATACGTAGAACAGTTTGTCGAGCCAGAGTGCATCCGGCATTGCCGAGGCGGCGAAATAGAAGCCGAGGAAGGTCGCGGCGAAGAATGCATACACGCTCGGCACGAGCCGGTCGAATCGCACGTGCGGGATGACCGCACCGTAGAGCGCGACTGCCGGCACGCTGAACAGGAAGGTACCGGTCCAGAGCGTGCTGAGCTCGACGTCGGAGAAATCGCTCGACATCGCATCGCGCACTGGCCGCAGCATGAAATACGCGGCCATGAGCATGAAGATGAACAGAAACGACGTGAGCGTCGCCGTGATCTCGTTGGGCCGGACGCCGGTCGCCAGCCCGATCGCCCGCCGCACAGGGCCGGTGTTCTGTTGGTTCATGCGAGCTCTCTGTCAGGGCGGAGACGAGCGCACAGACTGCCACAGAAAGCACGGATTCGACCACTGGGCCGCGAGCGACCCGCCGTTACACTGCTTTTTCCAGCAGGTCGCGCTGGCGGATATTAGTGATGCCGCGGCAGCGGGCTTTGGCCCGGTACATGGCCTGGTCAGCGGCGCGCAACAGCCCGGTCAGGGTATTGGCGTTTTCCGGGTACAGGGCAAGCCCAATGCTCGCCGCGCAGTACAGGCTCTCGGCACCGATACGGTAGGGCTCTTCCAGCGAACGGGCGAGTCGGCCCGCCAGCGTTTCAGCGACTTTCGCGGTGACATCGGGAACCAGCGCCACGAACTCGTCGCCGCCGGGGCGGCCGATGATGTC
>CAYXKM010000090.1:0-3699 GCA_964465665.1 uncultured Woeseiaceae bacterium | reverse complement strand
AGACGCCGCCCGAGAGGATCTTCCCAGAGTGGGGCACCACCGTGTTGTGGGCGCGGGCGAGCCGGGTGATGGAATCGAGCAGGATCACGACGTCGCGTCCGTGCTCGACCAGGCGCCGCGCCTTGTCGATCACCATGTCGGCCACCTGCACGTGGCGCGTCGCCGGCTCGTCGAAGGTGGAGGAGATCACCTCGGCCGCGACGTTGCGCTCCATGTCGGTCACCTCTTCGGGCCGCTCGTCGATCAGCAGCACGATGAGGTAGGCCTCGGGATGGTTCTCGCAGATCGCGTTGGCGATGTCCTTGAGGATCATCGTCTTGCCGGCCTTGGGCGGCGACGTGATCAGCGCGCGCTGTCCCTTCCCGATGGGCGCCACGAGATCGACGATGCGCGTGGTCATCCGGAGGCCCGGCTGCTTGGAAATTCCGCGGCAATGCAGCAACTTCGCGACATGATCGACCGGGTCGCACGCAGCCAGGCGCCGGTGCATATTTCGGGGGAATCGGGCACCGGCAAGGAATTGGTCGCAAGGCTCATCCACGACAGTGGCCCGCGAAAAGACGGACCTTTCGTGCCGGTCAATTGTGGCGCAATACCGTCCGAGCTCATGGAAAGCGAATTCTTCGGTCACCGCAAAGGCTCCTTCACCGGGGCCATCGGAGACAAAACCGGGCTGGTGCAAAGCGCCAGCAACGGCACGTTGTTCCTCGATGAGATCGCCGATCTGCCATTGGCCATGCAAGTCAAATTGCTGCGTGTCATCCAGGAGCAAAGCGTGCGCCCAGTGGGCTCGTCGAAAGAGGAAAGTGTCAACGTCAGGTTCCTTTCGGCAACGCACTGGAACCTGGCCGAGCGCGTTCGCTCAGGTGATTTCCGCGAAGATCTGTACTACCGGATCAACGTCATCGAACTGCATGTGCCGGCGCTCCGCGAGCGCAATGACGATATCCTGCTGTTGGCCGAAAACATCCTCGATCGCCTGAGCGGATCGAGGAACAGGCTGGACGAGACGGCCAAGACGGCAATGCTGCAGTACTCCTTCCCCGGCAATGTGCGGGAACTCGAGAACTTGCTGGAGCGCGCCGTAACGCTTTGCCGGGACGGTACGATTCGTGCCAACGACCTGGCGTTTCGCGTCGGCGGAACGGCGACGTCGCCGATGACGGACCGGCCGGTTGCGGATCTTGGTGACCAGCTCGAGGGCGTGCAGCGGCAGGCGATCATCGAAGCCCTGGAGCGTGCCCGCTACAACAAGACCGCCGCCGCCAGGAGTCTCGGGTTATCGTTTCGCCAGTTGCGCTACCGGATCAAGAAACTCGGTATCGAATAGGCGCTGCCGGTGTCTGCTAAGGGCGACCAAACTGACAATTTTTGTCAGTTTTGGACAGGAACTGACAGACACGGGCGGTTTATCCTAGGCTGCCAGACGGCAAGACGATATCCGGTTACTCGTTTTATGCATTAAAATCAGAAAGATAGTGATTGCTCAACTATCTTGGCATGCGGCTTGCTTTAGGTAACGTACAGGCGGTAACGCCCTATTCGTAACCAATGACACTCTCATTTATTCATGGAGACAGAGAAATGAAGAAGATCCAACAGGGTTTTACCCTAATCGAACTCATGATCGTGGTCGCGATCATCGGTATTCTGGCCGCCATCGCTATCCCGGCTTACCAGGACTACACGATTCGCGCCCAGGTATCAGAAGGCCTGAGCCTGTCCGGCGCCGCCAAAGCAGCGGTCGCGGAGTTCTACATGGACTCGGGCGCTTACCCGGCCGATAACGCAGAGGCAGGCCTGGAAGTGGCAAACTTGATCAACGGCAAGTACGTGACCGCGGTTACTGTAGCGGCTGGCGTCATTACTGTTACTTACGGCAACTCGGCGAACACCAACATCGTTGGTAACAACCTGACTTTGACCCCGATACCGGCTGCAGCCAACCTTGGCAGCGTCAGCTGGACCTGCGCAAGCCCGCTGCAGAACAAGTGGATGCCGGCTGCTTGCCGTACAGCTGCTCCGTAATCTGATTTGACGGGGCATTTTCAAGGTGCCCTTGCATTGATCAGGCAGGCCCCGGCGTTTCGATGTCCGGGGCCTTTTTTTACAGGAGCTTGAAGTATGCAATGGTTCGCATTTCAAGTTCGGGAACAGCGTCGGGATTTTTCTGGTCGTTGGGGGTACGCTGCTAGACTTTCGGCCGGACCTTGCCGCCCACCAACCAAGACACCTGGGGCACGAGATCATGTTTAAGAAAAGCCAAGGCTTTACGCTGATCGAACTGATGATAGTCGTTGCCATCATCGGCATCCTGGCGTCTCTTGCGATCTCGGCTTACCAGACGTACACGGTCCGCGCCTAGATTGCAGAAGGACTGAATTTCGCGTCCTCGGCCAAAGTGAATATCGCAGACGCTTATACCAATAACGGCGTTGCACCGGCGGACCGGCCGGCGGCCGGCATGTCGCCGCTTGCCACGGACAGCAGCGGCGCGTACCTGAGCGCAATGGAAATAACGAATGGCCGCATCGACATAACATTTGGCGGACCTCGCGCGCATGTGGCGATTGCAGGTCAGACTCTGTCATTGACAGCGTATATTTCGGGCAACAATGCCGTCTCCTGGCGTTGTGGCAGTGCCAACGCGCCCGCTGGCGTTCTGTTGCCGGGCGGCGATCCGCATCTCGCCCCGACCATGGACAGCCGCTACCTGCCAGCGAGCTGCCGCTAACATAGAACCGCGGCCAGTATCCTGGACCCGGACCGGCAAGATTCCATTTTACTTAAGTAATTTCCGCTTTTGTGATAAGGCGCACAATATCCAGTTGATCCGGACACTTGGATAAGTGAGACTGTCCGATCACAAGAGGTCCACAGTGCGAAAGTCAGGATTACCCAGCTGATGGCGGTAACGGCATCGCAATCGACGCTTACCGGCCTGCCGAGACGGCTGGTGCAGGACGGTATTGTCTCTGAGCAGGGCATAGTGGATGCCATGGAGGCCGCACGAAAGGCCCGCTCGCCGCTGGTGGCTTACCTGGTAGCCAACGACCTCGCCGACTCACGGGCTATCGCTGTCGCGGCGTCCCACGAATTCGGCGTTCCCCTGCTGGACCTCGATGCCATCGAGGTCGACATGGAATGCCTGCGCTCGGTCGATCAGAAGCTGCTCAGCAAACACCGGGTGTTGCCGCTTTTGAAACGCGGCCAACGGCTGTTTCTCGGGATCTCCGATCCCACCAATCTGCAGGCGATCGATGACATCAAGTTCCAGACCAGCATGCGCGTCGACCCTGTGGTGGTCGAGCAGGCGAAACTGGAAGAGCGTATCGCCAAAGCGCTCGAAGCGGCGGACACGTCCATGTCCGGGCTCGAGGACGACGATTTCGACCTCGAAAACCTGGAAGTCACGTCCGGAGATGAAGAGCGCGACGACGTCGCCCGGGACGATATCGAAGACGCGCCGGTGGTGCGATTCGTCAACAAGGTCCTGCTCGATGCCATCAAACGAGGCGCGTCGGACATTCACTTCGAACCCTACGAAAAAATATTCAGGGTCAGGACCCGGCTGGACGGTGTCCTGTCCGAGATTGCAACGCCGCCGGTCGCGCTTTCCAACAAGGTTTGTGCACGACTCAAGGTCATGTCCCGCATGGACATCGCGGAACGACGCGTACCGCAGGACGGCCGTATCAA
>CAYXKM010000089.1:0-3261 GCA_964465665.1 uncultured Woeseiaceae bacterium | reverse complement strand
GCTGACAAAAGCAGATATGGCGGAGTCCCTGTTTAATGAACTCGGACTGAACAAGCGCGAAGCACGAGAATTGGTCGACCTGTATTTTGAAGAGCTGCGAGCTTCACTCGCAGTTGGGGAGCAGATTAAACTTTCCGGCTTCGGGAACTTTGATCTTCGGGATAAAAACCAACGACCGGGACGAAATCCAAAGACCGGTGAGGAAATTCCAATCACCGCGAGACGAGTTGTGACTTTCAGACCGGGACAAAAACTAAAAGCCCGAGTAGAGGCCTATGCTGGAACCGGGGAATAACGACGAACTACCTCCAATCCCAGGAAAACGCTATTTCACCATAGGTGAAGTCAGTGACCTGTGCGCAGTCAAGCCACATGTACTGCGTTACTGGGAGCAGGAGTTTCCTCAACTGAAGCCAGTAAAACGGCGCGGAAACCGCCGTTATTACCAACGTCAGGATGTCCTCATCATTCGGCAGATACGCAGTCTGCTGTATGACGACGGGTTCACTATTGGCGGCGCCAGGCAGCGCCTGACTGGTGACGAGGCCAAAACTGACGTTAGCCAGAGCCAGCAGATTATCAAGCAATTGCGGCTGGAACTCGAACAGGTCCTGAAGATCCTGCGACGTTAGTCGCCAATCAATGCCCGCGAGCGGTTCTGCCTCCAGCCGACCGGCTGGTGATGTAGCAGTTCGCGCAGGTAGAATGCAGTTCTGCGGCCTCAGGCCGTATGTCCATGCCATCCCAGCAAGTCAGCATCCGGTCGGGGCGTAGCGCAGCCTGGTAGCGCACCCCAATGGGGTTGTGGGGGTCGGGAGTTCGAATCTCCCCGCCCCGACCAATATTCTCAGCCAGGCTCGCGGGCAACGGCCAGTTTCCGATCCTCGATACCCAGCAGGATCGGCTCCGCTTTCTCGCGATAGATATTGACCTTTGCGTTGTACGCGGAGCGGGTAAGACCGTGCTTGTCGCGAATGCTGAGTTTTCGAATATTGAACTCACCGCTCTCCATGCGCTCGCCCGTCAGATAGCACTTTATGGCGGACACTTTCTCGCCCGACAGCACCAGGCCGCTCAACTTCGACAGGTTTCCCTGCGCCCGCTGCAAAAATGTCACAGCATCGAGGTTGACCTGGGACTCCGTCTCATCCGGGGACTGCGGGCGCAACTCTGCGAGAAAATCACCAACGAGGATTTGCCCGGGCATTGCTGCCTCGATCATTCTTGCCAGTTCGATGGTCACGTCACCGACAATGAAGTCGTGAATGGTCGGATTCAGACCTTCCGCCTGGTGGAATTCGTAGCAGCTGCCGACATGAAAACACGCACGCAATCGTGGCACCGTCTTCGACTTCGATTTGCTTCTCGCGATAGCGTTGTCGGCCAACGCGAGGTGCATGAAATGATAGAGATTGACGTTGGCTTCCAGGCCATTGTCCCTGTTCCAGATATAGAAACCGTCACCACTCGATGATCTGGCGAAATTAAGGCTCACATCCAGTTCCAGCATCTTCGCGTGGGCAGAGTTCAAAGAATACGAGAGGCTGTTCAATTGCGTCATTTGCTCGAAGGGTGTCAGCAGGCCGAAACCAACGATATCGAACAGCGTAACGGCCCGACTTGCGACGTAGTTGATGCCGTATCGGCGTATCATTTTCTCGATGATCTGTGTTTCGACCGGGTGATTGTCGAGCGGCTGACGCAGCATTATGAACTTTGGTTCCACCTGCAGGAGTCGCGCGACTTTCTGCATTTGCAGCAGCGTCAGTTGCCTGTTGCCGGAAATGAGTTCGGTGATGAACGCTGCGGATACCCGTTGCGGCATGCGGGGATCGCCGCCTGGCGCGGCGGTATACTCGGCAATTGCGTAGTGAGGCACGACCAGTACGAGCATGCCGTCGTCCAAAGGCGTCCAGCTCAGAATGCTGTTCTGGCCGAGTGACCACTCCTCGTGCAGGCATCGTTCCAGATGCACGAGGTTGCTGCGTTGGCGCAGTCCCATTTCACTGGCAAGGCCGGCGAGCTGATCCAGGTACGGGGAATAGTTGGCTACACGCCGTATACCCGACTGCGACAGTTCATCATATTCCATAAGGATTGCCTGACGAGGTAGGGTCGGTCTGGCGATATGCAACCGCCATGGCAGCTATTCCGAGTGGCAACAGGAGGCGGCTGAATGTCAGATCAGGAACTACCGATATCATTCCCCAACGAGAGACGGTGTTCTTTGTGTACTGGCCTTGTTCTGGCAAATTAATCAACAAACCCAAACAGTGCAAGTATTATCAGGAATCTTTCGTAGCCCATTCAAAATTCAACACATGATGTTTTGCGTCAAATTCGAAGTCTTACATAATATCGACACGTTTACTTGCCTGTCGGGTTCGCGGCTGGCACCCGTCGACAGACGTGAAAGACCTGTGCAATGAGTGCCGGCCTTATGCCAATAGCCGACATTCGGGCGCTTCATGCCCGACTGGGAGAATGGCTGGTCAGGACTCCAGTAGTGCGTTGTGCGGACCTTGAGCAGCAGCTCAAGGGACCCGCTGAGATCTACGCAAAGCTCGAGTTCCTGCAGGAAACAGGCACCTTCAAACCCCGTGGCGCGTTGTCTGTACTGCTTGGATTGAGCCCGGATCAGCTCGCCGCAGGTGTTACGGCCGTCAGTGCCGGCAATCACGCCATTGCCACTGCCTTCGCGGCCCGCAAACTGGGTACCAGCGCAAAGGTGGTAATGCCGAGGCATGCCAGTCCGGTACGAATCAAGTCATGCTGCGACCTCGGCGCCGAACTGGTTCTGGCGGACGATGTGCACACCGCCTTTTCGATGGCGGAAAGGATCCGGGATAACGAGGGTCGGTTCCTGGTGCACCCGTTCGAGGGGCCGCGGACCACTGCGGGCACCAGTACGGTGGGACTGGAGCTATGCGATCAGCTGGGCCACTTCGACGCGGTCATTGTGCCTGTTGGTGGTGGCGGGCTGTGTGCGGGCATCGCGAGTGTCGTCAGGCAACTCAGGCCGCAATGCGAGATCTTTGGCGTAGAACCGACCGGAGCCGATTCCATGTACCGCAGTTTCCTCGCATCGGCTCCCGTACGCCTGGATAAAGTGACAACCATTGCCGACAGCCTTGGCGCACCGTATGCGTTGCCATACTCGTTTGCACTTTGCCAAGAGTTCGTCAAGGAGATGGTACTGGTCACTGACGAGGAATTGCGGCGTGCCATGGGCGTGCTGTTTCAGGAACTGCGCATCGCCGT
>CAYXKM010000088.1:0-2022 GCA_964465665.1 uncultured Woeseiaceae bacterium | reverse complement strand
CCGGTAAGGTCTTTCGCCTGCGCAGCAAGGGCGTCTCGACAGTCCGAGACCGACACATCGGCGATTTGTTCGCCAAGGTGGCCGTGGAAACGCCGGTCAATCTGACCGACGAGCAGGCAGAGTTGCTCCGCAAGTTCGACGAACTGCTGACCAGGGGGGGCGACAGGCATAATCCCCGCACTGGCGGGTGGCTGGATACCGTCAAGCGATTTTTTGAGCGGATCAGCCAGTAGCAGTCGAGGATTTCGCATGCTCAGAATCGCGCTTGTAGGCGCTGGCAGGATGGGTCAGGCGATCGTCAGTGAAATCGCTGCCTCGCCCGGCCTCGAGCTTGCAGGTGTCTGTGTTCGGAAAAGCGGGCAGGCGGCGGCCATCGAGCGGTTGGCAGCCGTTGGTCTCTCGACAAGTACCCCGCTGGTCACCGATCCGCGCGATATCTTTGGCAATGCGGACGTCGCGATAGACTTCAGTTTGCCGCAGGCCAGTGTTTCGGTGGCTGATGCTGCGGTTGCAGCGAGGAAGCCCCTCGTTTGCGGCGTCACCGGCCTGGATTCGACCAGCCTGTCGGCGCTGCACGCGGCATCGGCGACGATTCCGCTCTTGTACGATCGCAACATGAGCATCGGGATTGCAGTCATGCTGGGACTGGTGCAGCAGGCGGCAGCAGCACTGGGCAACGGTTTCAGCGCCTCGATCGCGGAGACTCATCACCGGCACAAAAGAGATGCGCCGTCGGGGACGGCATTGAAACTGGGTGAGGTGCTGGCCAAAGGCCGTGGTCAGGATTTCCAGGCGGTCTATCACTACGATCCGGACAGCTCCCGGGACCATCCGTCCGCCGGCGCCATCGTCTATTCGGTGACACGGGAAGGCGAGAATCCGGGTGAGCATACGGTGCGATTGGTTGGCAGCAACGAAATTCTGCAATTGACACATCAGGTGACGAACCGCCGCGTCTTCGCGCAAGGGGCTTTGCGTGCCGCAGGCTGGCTGGTCGACCAGCGCCAGGGTTTCTACAGTCTGCGTGACATCACTGCCTGATTGTCTTCAATGCTGGCGTCACTGCGGTCGCTTGAGTAAACTACCGCGGGCCGCCGGACTACCGGCGACGCCTGAAGCGGAAGACTCAAGTCCTTCCGCTTTTGTGCATCTGGAGTACGGGATTGACAAGTTTCGAGTGCAATTCGCTGTTACCACCTGACGGGCGGCGTCATTGACCACGCCCGCGTTACTCGCATTGGAGGACGGTACCGTATTTCACGGGACATCCGTCGGCAAGGACGGCAAGACTATTGGCGAGGTTGTCTTTAACACGGCGATGACCGGGTACCAGGAAATCCTGACCGATCCTTCATACTGCCGGCAGATCGTCACTCTCACCTACCCGCATATCGGAAATACCGGCACCAACTGTCAGGACTTGGAGTCGTCCCGTGTGCATGCATCCGGTCTGGTAGTACGCGACAGCTCGATGGTGACCAGCAGCTGGCGGTCGGAGCGGACATTTTCCGAGTTTCTGCTGGCCGGGAAGACAGTCGCCATTGCCGGCATCGATACCCGCAAGCTGACGCGTATCCTCCGCGAGAAAGGAGCCCAATCAGGCTGTATCATGACCGGGGAGGTGGATCCTGCCACCGCCGTGCAGCACGCGCGGAAGTTTCCCGGAATCGCCGGCATGGATCTGGCGAAAATCGTTACCACGGATCGCATTTACCAGTGGTGTCACGGCACTGAATTCGGGCGGCGCGCGAGAATTCTCAGTCGGCGCATTGCCCCGTACCACGTGGTTGCCTACGACTTCGGCATCAAGCGCAACATTCTGCGGCTGTTGTCGGATCTCGATTGCCGCATGACCGTGGTGCCGGCGAAAACGCCAGCGTCGCAAGTGCTCGCATTGGCGCCGGACGGTGTGTTCCTGTCCAATGGGCCGGGCGATCCGGAACCCTGCGAATACGCCATCAATGCCATCAGGGACATTCTGGAAGTCGATTTGCCGGTCTTTGGCATCTGCCTCGGTCACCA
>CAYXKM010000087.1:0-12549 GCA_964465665.1 uncultured Woeseiaceae bacterium | reverse complement strand
ATCATTGCGCCGGTCAGGTCTGCCCAGAGTTGATTGCTCGAATCGGCGCCGCACAGCGGATCGGCGACGTAGCGATCGACTTCGGCCTCATCGCGGCTCAACCAGTCGAAAGCTGTGCGGTTCGGCTCGAAGCGTTTGTTGAACGCTGCAAATCCCATCCGGTTAAGCACCGCACTGCGCCCGCGGGGGCCCTGGCGCCAGGCCATCAGCCGCGCGATCCAGTGACCCGGTATCAGCTGCCGGCGTGCCGGCAATGATGAGCCGGACAGGATCAGCGCTGCCACATTCTGCGGATGCCGCATCACGAAGTCCTGCGCGACGAAAGAACCCATGCTGTGCCCGAGAAGCACCAGTGGTACCTGCGGGTGTCGCCGCAGAATCTCCTGCTGCACGACCAGGCAGTCCGAAATCACGCGATCCCAGCCTTTGCTGTCGGCGAAATGACTCAGCTCGCTTTCCGCGCAGTTTTCTCCGTGTCCGCGGTGATTGTGCGCAACGACGGCATAGCCGGATTTCCTGCATTCCATTGCGAAACGGGCGTAACGTGCCGGATGTTCACCGAGCCCGTGCAGTATCTGCACGATCGCTCGCTGTTGCGCAGGTTCATGCGCCGGCCAGTCATCGACCAAAATCCTCCGTCCGTCGTCCGCAATGCAGATCGAACGTTGAACCTCGGTTGCCAGGGCGTTCTCCTTCGCGGTTTTTAGCCCGCGATTACAGTACCGCAGAGCTTATGGCGTGACCACCGGGTTTGTCGCTGCGAGCGAGCGAAAACCTAGCACCAGAAGCACGGACAGTTTGAGTAGTTCAAGTGAGGCATACGCTGCATGGACGAAGGACGGTCCGGGCTCGCCCCCGGCTACGATTTGCAACGACCGGGCCGACAATTCCGGCAGTAACCACACGGACTGTGCGATCACGATCAAGGCCAGAAGGGCGCATTCGGCCCAGTACCGCCGGCTCTGGCCCGACAGGCGCACGGTAATGAGCACCAGTACCAGCGCAATCAATTCGGCCTTGTTGAGGATCGAGAAAACGATGCGGCCCAGGTCGAGTGCGGCAGCGCGCGACAGCGTTTCCGCGGTAAACCGGGCCGGTGACTCCAGCAGTGAAATCCCCGCGGTCATGCCGAACCAAACGAAGCAAGGCCACGCCGGATTCGCCATCGCGCGCCCTAGTGCTTTCAGCCCTGCCGTGTTTACAGGCATAATTCCCAATACCGTCTGTTCGTTGTATACGCCAGTTTAGCGAACGCAAGACGTTTTCGCCCGATGCAATCGGCACTCGAACAATTATGAACAAGAAAAAAGAGCCGCAGCTCGCCGGTGCCGTACTGATGATCCGTCCCGTGCGGTTCCAGAGCAATCCCACTACCGCGATATCCAACAAGTTTCAAGGAAAAACCAGCGCGACGCCGGAACAGCAGCAGGCAGCGGCGGCAGCACAATTCGAATCGATTGCGGCCGCGCTCACGTCACAGGGTATTCGTGTCATCATTTTCGATGACACTCCGGAACCACACACGCCGGACGCGATTTTTCCCAACAACTGGGTCAGTTTTCATGCGGACGGTACAGTCGTCCTGTATCCGATGCTTGCCGAAAATCGCCGTACCGAAAGGCGCATGGATATCATCGACAGCCTTGCGGATGAATACGGCTTTGACGTTCGCCGGATCGTCGATCTGACGCACCACGAGAACGCCGGCCATTATCTCGAGGGCACCGGCAGCATGGTTCTCGACCGAAGCAACCGCATGGCTTATGCATGCCTGTCACCGAGAACTCAGCTCGACGCCCTGGGCGACTTTGCGCAGAGGATGGACTATGAAGTGCTGGCGTTCGATGCGGTCGACAGGGACGGCGCCGCTATTTATCACACGAACGTATTGATGAATGTCGGCGAATCGCTGGCCGTGATTTGCGATGCAGCCATACCCGATACGAAACAGCGTGCTGCTGTAATGAAAAGCCTTGCTGCGACCGGGCACGAAGTCCTGTCATTGACGATGCGGCAGCTCGAATCCTTCGCCGGCAACATGCTTGAGCTTAAGTCCTCTTCCGGGCAACCGGTGATGGCCATGTCCGGGCAGGCGCAGAAATCTCTCGACAACGAGCAAATCACGGCGATCGGGAAGCATGCGAGGATCGTCAGCGCGCCGATCGACGACATCGAGCGCTCGGCCGGCGGCAGCGTGCGCTGCATGCTGGCCGAAATTCACCTGCCGTCCTGAGGATGCCTGATGGCCGCATCGCGAGAAAGAATACTGATGTGCCCCCCCGACTTTTTCTCGGTGGATTACGTGATCAACCCTTGGATGGCCGGGCACGAGGGCAAGCCCGATATCGAACTGGCGGCGGAGCAATGGCGAACGCTTCGCGATGCTCTCGCCGAACACGCCGATATCGTCACCATGGAACCGCAGCCGCATTTGCCGGACCTGGTGTTTACGGCCAACGCAGGTGTCGTCTATGGCCAGAAAGCCATTGCCAGCCATTTCATGCCGCACGAAAGGCGACCGGAGGAGCCGCACCTGAAGAAGTGGTTTCGAGAGAACGGGTACGAGTTGCTCGATCTTGACGAAAAAATCGGATTCGAAGGCGCCGGCGATTGCCTTTTTGACCGGGTTGGCCCCTGGCTCTGGACCGGATACGGCTTTCGAACGGAAATCGAGGCACATGCAGAAATCCGCAAGTTCTTCGATGTCGATCTGGTATCCATTCGCCTGACCGATGCGCGTTTCTACCATATCGATACCTGTTTTTGCCCGCTGACCGACGGATTCCTTGTCTATCATCCGCCGGCATTCGATTTCGAATCGCGCATTGCCATCGAGAGCCGCATTCCGTCGCACAAGCGCATCGTCGTGGATACAGCAGATGCCGGCAACTTCGCCTGCAACGCGGTCAACATCGGGCACCAGATATTCCTGAACCGCGCATCCGCGCCGCTGAAAGCGCGGCTGACGATTGCCGGGTTTGAAGTGCACGAGATCGGTTTGTCGGAGTTCCTGAAGGCCGGCGGTTCCGCCAAGTGCCTGACATTGAAACTCGACGAACCGGTGCGGACATAGTGTCGCGCTTGTGAGCAGCGCGGCAAAAACGGCAGAGCATCGCTACCGGATACGCCCGTCGAATCCCGGTGCGCATCTGTATGAAGTCACGGTCGAGGTGCAAAGGCCGGATCGCGCCGGCCAGATGTTCCGGCTACCTGCCTGGATCCCCGGCAGCTACCTGATCAGGGATTACGCAAAGCATGTGGTCTCGATCCGGGCCGAAGCCGGCGGTCGCGAGATAGTGCTGGAGAAAATCGACAAAAGCAGCTGGCTGGCCGAGCCGGTCGAATCGCCGCTGACCCTGGTCCTCGAGATTTATGCATACGATTCCGGTGCGCGTGGCGCGCATCTCGATACAACGCATGCGTACTTCAACGGAACCTGCGTTTTCCCCGAAGTGGTGGGGCAGGAAATGCGCCCCTGCGAACTTGTGATCGAGGCGCCAGAGGAGGGCATCGGTACAGACTGGCGTGTTGCCACATCGATGCGGCAGAGGGGTGCGCTGAAGTACGGGTTTGGCAGTTACGCGGCGGACGACTATGCAGACCTCATCGATCACCCGGTCGAGATCGGGCAACTGCAAATAGGCGAATTCGAAGCCGGCGGCATTCCGCACACCATTGCCATTCGCGGCACGTCGCGCGTGGACATGGCAAGGATCTGCCACGACCTTTCGATCCTGTGCGCGCACCAGCTTGCGTTTCTCGGCCGGCCGAAAAACCTCGATCACTATGTTTTTCTCCTGATGCTGCAGGAGGAAGGATACGGCGGACTCGAGCATCGCTGTTCATCGAGCCTTGTATGCGGCAGGTCCGATCTTCCGGTGCGCGGCGAGTCCTCTGTGAAAGAGGGCTATCGCAAATTTCTTGGCCTTTGCAGCCACGAATATTTCCACTTGTGGAACGTCAAGCGCATCAAGCCAGAGGCGTTTACGCCTTACGACCTGCAGAAGGAAAGCTACACCGGTCTGCTTTGGGTGTTTGAGGGAATTACCTCTTATTACGACGACCTGATGTTGTTTCGCGCCGGGCTCATCACGCAGGAAAGCTACCTCGAGCTGCTCGGCAAAACGATCACACGGGTGATCCGCGCGCCCGGCCGGTTCCGCCAGAGTGTCGAGGACTCAAGTCTTGATGCCTGGATAAAGTTCTACAAACAGGATGCGAATTCGAGCAATGCGGTGGTCAGTTACTACACCAAGGGTTCACTGATCGCGCTCGCACTGGACCTGACATTGCGCCACCTGACGGATGGACGTTCCTCGCTGGACGATGTCATGCGGGAGTGCTGGCGGCGTTTCGGAGAGACCGGTGACGGCATGCCGGAACGGGGCTTCGAATCCCTGGCCGGGTCGGTGTCGGGTGCCGAGCTTGGCGATTTCTTCGAACGCTACGTGCGCGGCATATCGGACCTGCCTTTGTGGCAGCTTTTCGAAGAAGTAGGCATCACATACGGTTTGCGGCAGGCAGAGGATGCCAAGGATACGGGCGGAACCGCGCCGCGGGCGGAGCGAGTCGCCAAAGCCTGGCTCGGTGCAATTCTGGCGAACCGCAGCGGCAGAAACGTGGTCTCGGTTGTGCATTCCGGTAGCCCGGCGGAAAAAGCCGGGCTTGCGCCAGGCGACGAGATCGTTGCGATGGACAACCTCAAGTTCACGGTTGCGAACGCCGATGCGCTGTTGCGGGATTACCGCGAGGGCGACATCGTCAAAGTCAGTGTGTTTCGTGGCGACGAATTGCTGCGTTTCCCGGTTACCTTGCAAGCGCCCCCGGAGGACACCTGTTACCTGACGCTGGCGGAGAATCCGTCGCAGGCGGTCATGGCTCGGCGCAAAGCCTGGCTGAGCGGTACGCCCGCTGCGAGCGCAGCGTGACTCAGCCGGCAGGGTCCTCATCGCCCGCAGCGCGGATCTGCCGATAAATGATGTAGGAATTCCCTGGCCTTGAACTCCCTCATGCAAAACCCGCACCTGCGGTTGTTTGCCGGTGCCGTGATGATCAGCTTTTCGCCGGTGTTTGTGAAGCTGACCAGCGTCGCCCCGACCACCAGCGGGTTTTACCGGGTGCTGTTCGGCGGGCTGGTGCTCGCGATCTATCTCGCAGTGACGCGGCGACGCCTGACATTCAGTGCGAAGGCATGGACGGCGCTCGTGCTCTCGGCAATATTCTTTGCCCTGGATCTCTGGTTCTGGCATCGCAGCATCCTGTACATTGGCGCCGGACTGTCGACGTTGCTCGCCAATTTCCAGGTGTTCATCATGATGGCAGCCGGCACATTGCTTCTGGCCCAGAAACCGAGCGGCATGCAGCTCGCGGCCGTGCCGCTTGCGATCGCCGGCCTCGCACTGATCGTAGGTTTCGACTGGCAGACCTTTTCCGTCGAATATCGCCTCGGCGTCGTGTTTGGCCTGCTGACCGCCGTCTGCTACGCCGGTTACCTGCTGACCATGCGGCAGGCGAGGGTGCATTCGGCGCACGCGATGCCGGCACGGGAAATCGCCGTGATGTCCCTGCTGGTCGCGGCGCTGCTCGGATCGGCTGCCGCATTCGAAGGCGTGTCGTTGCAGATCCCGACCGTAGCGGATGCCATCTGGTTGTTGCTTTACGGTGTACTGTGCAACGCCATCGGCATGCTGTTCATCGCCAGCAGCCTGTCCCGGGTCACAACCACCGAAGTTGGTCTGGCCTTGCTGGTTCAGCCGACGGGCAGCTTCATCTGGGACATCCTGTTTTTCGGCCGCTCGCTGTCAATCATCGAGGCAACCGGGCTGGCGCTTTCGCTCACCGGCATCTATCTCGGTTCGCTCAAGCGGTCACAACAGGCTTAAAGCCCCGGGAAATACTCGAATTTCGAAACGTGTCTGCAGCACCTGCACTTCGCCATCCAGGTGCGAGGGCACCGGCGCATCGGCTTCGATGACGCATTCGCGGATACGCCGAACCGAAACTTCGGGCTCCCCAACGTGCGTGCCGTTCATCAGGCGCGGCAACAATTGCAGGATGCGCCACCGGCTGACCGGGCCGGCAATGACCAGGTCGAGTTCGCCATCGTCATTGCGCGCAGCCGGTGCGATCCGGAACATGCCGCCGACCCAGGCCCCGTTGCTGGCGTTGGCCATAGTCATCGGACCGTGCTCGATGCGCCCGTTGTAGCGTATGGTCATTTGCGGCGTGATTACTCCGTCCCACATCGCCTGCATCACCGCGAGGAGGTATACGAGATCGCCGATCGGCAGCCGGTTGGCGCGAGCAATGCGCGTTACCTTGGCGTCGAAGCCGACTCCGGCGCCGTTTGCAAAATAGCGATCGTTCATGCGACCGATGTCGATCGAACGCGGCGGTGTGCGGGCGCGCAGCCTTTCGCAGAGCAGCATCACAGAGTCCTCCCAGTGCAACGGGATGCCGGAAGCTTTGGCAAAGTCGTTGCCGGTACCGATCGGAATGATGCCGAGCGCAACAGTTGTCGACGCACGCATGATGCCGTTGACCGCTTCGTGAATGCTGCCGTCGCCGCCCGCGACGATCAGTCTGCCTGTTCCTGACCTTGCAGTGTCGAACACACGTCGTTCGAGGTCGCCCGGTGCATCGCTCTTCTGAACAGAGTGGTGTATTCCCTGTGCGTCGAGGAGATTTCGAACGGCATCGAGTTTGCGGCCGGCTCGCCCGCGCCCCGCCGCGGGATTGACGAACAGTGGAATGGCTGTGCCCTGCACTGGTGACGCCATACGATGGCCGCTCCCGGCGATGCTACAATGGCGCACGATATTGTTACACGGACAAAGGCGCAAGCCGTGCTCGAACTCGGCATCAAATTCCTCATCGGCTATTTCATCGGTTCATTGATGGGAGCGCTGCTCGTCGGACGCTTTCGCGGTGGCGTCGATATCCGCACGCTGGGCAGCGGCAATGCCGGCGGCACCAATGCACTGAGGACGCAGGGACTGACGTTTGCTGCGGCGGTGGTGATAATCGATGTCGTCAAAGGCGTCATCGCAACTGCCGTAGTACCGGGCCTCGACATTCCGCTCGTCGGTACGGATCCGCAAGTATCGCGGGTTTGGCTGACGATTGCGTGCGCAGCCGCATCCGTCACCGGGCATGTCTGGCCCATCTGGCACAATTTTCGTGGGGGCAAAGGCGCGGCGACGCTGATTGGTACGCTGCTGGTGCTCGCACCCGGAGTCATCCTGCCGGTGTTGCTGATCTGGTCCTGGGTTTTCGTATTGTCCGGTTACGTGGGGCTCGCAACTATGAGTGGAGCAATGACTGCGCCGCTGTATCTTGCGGTCACGCGACTGCCGGAGGACCAACCGCTGTTCATCTATTGTCTCATCATGGCGCTGTACCTCGTGTTCAGCCATCGCTCGAACATTGCCCGCATGCGTGCCGGCGCGGAATTCCGCAACACGCGGCTCATGGTTTTTCGCCGCCGCGCGGCGGCGGCAGACGATGACAACACCGGACGCTGAGACGCTGCGGCTATTGCTCCGGCCGGAGACCGTATCCGCGCTGGAGTGGCTGCAGGTCTTTCCGCAAATCGATTCGACCAATCGTTACCTGCTCGATCAGCCCGGTCCCGCGCCCGGGCGCGTTCAGGTCGTCCTCGCCGACTATCAGACCGCCGGCCGCGGCCGCATGGGCAAGAGCTGGCGTGCACCGCCGGCCTCATCGATCTGCCTGTCGGTCGCGTATACTTTTCAGTCGCGACCATCGAACCTTTTGAGCCTCAGCCTCGCGACCGGAGTCGCTGTCGTCCGCGTGTTGCGTGAGTTGCAGGTGCCGGACGTGAACCTCAAATGGCCGAATGACATTCTCGTAAATGAGGCAAAACTCGGCGGCATCCTGATCGAAACGCGCAGTGCCAGGAGTGCAAACCCGATTGCCATTACCGGGCTCGGCCTGAACGTCGATCTGGCAGGCGCGAGCGCCGAGGAAATCGCGCCGGACCGGTCCGGGCCGATTACCGATCTGCGGCACTGCGTCGTTTCGTTACCGGAGCGAGCGATCATTGTGGCTTCGCTCATCGATGCGCTGTGCGACGCATCGCGTCGCTACGATGCGCAAGGTTTCGCAGCGTTTATCGAAGACTGGAACCGCAGTGACTGGCTCCGGGGCCGGCACACCACCGTCGACACGGCAGCCGGCCGGATTTCCGGCGCGGCTGCCGGTGTGGATGCAGATGGGGCACTGCAGTTGATGACACAGGAGGGTCCGCGCAGCGTGCGATCGGGCTCCATCGTGTTGCCGGTGCCCGCGGGCGCGAAACTGTGAGCGATGCGCCGGCACTTTTGTTCGACGCCGGGAATACCCGCGTCAAATGGGGCCTGTATCAGGGCGGGCGGATCGCCCGAAGCGGAAGTGTCACGCACGACTCGCTGCGCGCAACCGGGTTCGCCGCACTGGTGACGAAACTGCCGCGGAGCGTCGGCAAAGTGCTGGCGTGCAACGTCGCCGGGGCAAGTTTTTCCACGCGCCTGTCCGCGGCAATCGGTTTGCACTGCGATGCCGAGGTGCGCTTTGTGCATTCCGAGAAAAAGGCATACGGCGTAACCAATGGTTATTCATCGCCGAGACGGCTCGGCGCCGACCGCTGGGTTGCGCTGATTGCTGCTTACGCAGAGCGGCGCTCGGCGGCCGTCATCGTTGATGCCGGCACCGCGGTAACGATTGACGTACTCGACAAAGCCGGGCTGCACCTCGGCGGTCAGATTCTTCCCGGCATACGAATGATGTCGTCGTGCTTGACTACGCAAACCGCCGATCTTCCGCCGGTCGGACAGCGCCGCCCGGTCGATGCCGGTGTTTTTGCCGCCAATACTTCTGCTGCGATCATGAGCGGTGCGTACAACGCTGTTTGCGGTGCGATCGACAGGGCCGGCCGTGCCGCGCGGACTGCCGGCCTGCGGCCACGGATAGTCTTGACCGGCGGAGATGCCTCCAGCATCCTGAAGCTGCTCGACGGCAGTGTTCAGCATCGGCCGAACCTTGTGCTGCAGGGTCTCGCGCATATCATCGACAGTGATTAATGAAGAACCTCCTTCTCCTATTGCTACTGGCCAACATCCTCTATTTCCTGTGGAGCCGCTTTGTCGAGGAACCGCCCGAGACCGGTGTTGCCACCGTGAACGAATCGGAGCTCGGGCCGCCCCTCGAGATATCGAGCACGGCAGTAGCCGAGGCCGCCACCAGTATTGGCGCGGTGCTGGGATCCGGCCGGCCCTCCGACCTCGCAGCGGTTGTGGGCCGCTCCTGCGTGACCATCGGTCCGTTCGCGAGCGACACTGACGCGGAGGGTGCGCTGGCCGAGTATCTCGGCGAAGGTATGCAAGTCAGCATCAGGACGACCCAGGGCCAGGTCTTCGTCGGTTACTGGGTGCAGGTGCGGAATATTCCCGACCGCGCGACGGGCGACGCCATGCTGGAAAAACTGAAAGCCGGCGGTCTGGCGGATGCTTACCTGGTGCCGACGGAAGATGAAGGGCTGAAGATCTCGCTGGGGCTTTTCGGCGAAATGAGCCGTGCGGAACGCGTAGAACTACAGGCGAAGTCACTCGACCTGCCTGCCGATATCTCGCGGCGGACCCGCGATGCGACCGTCTATTTCGTCGATATTGCGCTGCCCCCAGGCAAAGGTGCCGGCACCATGATTGAAAAGTATGGCGAGGAAAAGGTGTTTTTGCGTGATGCCGCGACCTGCCCGAGGGGCAATTAATCGTTGACGGCTATCGGGCGAGTTGTTGAAATACCGCGCCTGACGCCGGTATAGCTCAGTCGGTAGAGCAACTGATTTGTAATCAGTAGGTCCCGGGTTCGACTCCTGGTGCCGGCACCATAAAATCAATAAGTTATCGACCTCTCCTTCGACGTCAAATCGCCATGTAGACACCATGTAGACAAATGCGATTCGCGCCTCATGTCAGCTTGTCCTGATGTTGAGACCATACAACAGTCATTCCCAGGTCCGATCTCGTGCGAGAATCGAGGGACAGAAGGGTTCCGATATCGACCTGAATCGGTCATGCATGGGCAAAGTTGAGCGGTCGCTTGTCCCCCCTAAAGCGGACTGTTGGTTAAGATCGGGATTACGGGATGCTACCAACCTGTTGCGGACTTCAATCAGTACCCTTTTCTGACAGTCCTTTGACCCATGTCTGCTCATCAATAATCGTCACTGGACAACCGGAGTCTTGTAACCCCACCACTTTCTCGATTTTCCGTCCAAAGTTAGTATTCGCCCAGCTTCGCGTAGATAGTACCGATCACCAAGTAGTCGAGCTTCCGCGTTATACGTAGTGCAGGAATGCCTGCCATTTTCTCGGTCGCCTTGTGACAGGCGGGACGGGTGCCGAAGATAAAAGTACCCGTGAAGCAGAATGTTTTGCCTGCAAACTCTATAGCATCGACTCGCGCAATAGGAAAAGAGATAGGCTCAGCCGGGGAGCCCCCGGTCTCCGAAAAGCTTCCACCAATAAGTTCCTGAAGCGTCTTCGTTAGATACCTCCGCTCTTCCTCGGTAATTTCTCCGTCATTGAGTACCTCAACTATTCGCTTGTAAACCACCTCACCAGGCCACGTGTAAGCGATTTGATCATTTTCTTCGAGCCAATTCTTAAGATAGAGAATCTCTGTGTCGCTTAGATAACCATCAACCAACATACCTTCACAAATTCCAATGAGCTCCTGACACGAGCGCTTCAAGAGCCTAGAGTCTGTCGCGGCCAGTCGAGCAAAGAAATTGCTCATGGGTCTCTAAATTTTGATGCGTCCGCAGTGTAAGTGACGGTTACACCGGTTCGCGAACAGACCAGTTCAGTTTCTTTTGCAGTCGTTGTCGGCCGCTTCAGGGCCGAGCATCTATAGTGTGGCCAGCGCTTACGCCTCCATCGATTTTTGTGGTGAGGCCGCGCGTCGTCATGTAACAGGAACCTGGCGACCACTTCCTGCTGCTCGTCGGTTTGCCCGGGCCAGTTCCGAGCGCCGACGCTCCGTCGGGTAGTCACTCTAGGGCTGTTGCCGACTCAGTCGACGAATACCGCCTCGATCTCGGTGTAGTAGATCGTCGTGGTGCCCTCGAAGCCGGAATCGGTACCCAGGAGTAGCCACACATCGCCATTGCCATCCGTCGTTACGTCGAACGTCGGCAGCTCCAGGTTCGACAACTCTTTCAGTTCGTAACTGAAATCCGACGACTCGCAGTCCCCCGAGTTGGCGAAGTCGCCGAGAACTTGCGCGTCGGTGCCGCCATTCGCCTGATTGTCTTTGTCGACATTCATGATCCATGTTGCGTGACCCGATGTATCATCCATGACGCGTAGCGGTTCGATGCCACTTGCTCCTCCCTTTACGAGGACACTTTCGCCAGGGGAACCGCCGATGCCGGCGCAGCCTCTCGGCACATCGGTCGCAAATACCACGCGCAGCTCGAGCTGGTAGGTCGTGTCGGGAGCCAGTCCGCTGACGCGTCGCTTTAGGAACATGAAAAGGTCATCGGAATGATTGTTGCCGGTGAGCAAGACGGCGCCGTCGCCGGTATCAAGTGGCTGCGGCAGGCGAGCGTGGCCGCCATCGAGTTCGTAGAACTCATCGATCGCCTGTTGCTCGGCGTCGCTCGTTCCCGCCGGGTAATCCGCGAAGCCGACGGTCCAGTCTTCGAGGCCCTCGGCAAAGGTAAACTGAAAGTGTTGGGGAGAGGGGTCGGAACTGCCGCCGCAGCCGGCCACTGCTAAGGCGGCCATCACGAGTAATG
The DNA here is from genome assembly GCA_964465665.1 of uncultured Woeseiaceae bacterium. Taxonomy (GTDB): domain Bacteria; phylum Pseudomonadota; class Gammaproteobacteria; order Steroidobacterales; family Woeseiaceae; genus JAKEGN01. Next base: position 749 of record CAYXKM010000087.1, on the reverse strand, counting down.
CTTTGGTAGCGGACAACGTCGGGGTGGTCACGGAGGCGGCACTCGTTAAAGGGACGAGAGCTAGACCATGGCGGACGCCCCCGAGTTCCGCAGCAACGTCAAGGCTAACGCTTACATGCAGGAGCGCCGTCGAATGTTGGTGCTGGCGGCAGGAATCGAACTACCTGCCACCCCGTGCCAATTGAGCCACGCCCTCTCAGCCCTTCTTTTCACTCGCTGACGATCTTGACCTTGTAGGGTCCGTCCTCGTCCATCGACCGGCGGCCGCTTCAGGAGGAAAGGCGGCGGGGTAGGTTAGGGGGTATGGGACTCATATGCTGGCGTGAGCCTCAATACTAGCAAGGCCTGTAGAGCTCTTGTGGACTCCTGGTGCCGGCACCATAAAATCAAAAGCTTATCGCTCGGGGTCCCGCGCTGAACGTGCATGCAGCCTTGCCTTGCGCAGAGCTTTTTTATCTGATTCAAAAGCGCCGTATTCTCAAGTGCAGGATCGCTTCCTTGATTCATTTCGAGTTCAATTCACAGGCAGCGCCTGCTCCAACGGCGTCTCCGTCTCCGTCTCCGTCTCCGTCTCAGTCTCCGGAACAGGCGCCTCTTCCCGGCAGGAATCGTCGCCACGTTGCAAGCGTTTATCGATCACGCAGCCCACGTTGAAACGCCCGAGATCGTGCAGCGTGATCTCCTCCGCGGTCGACGCGACGCGGTAGCGTACTGCGTAGCCGAACTGGAACGTGGTACCGGCGGCCTTA
>CAYXKM010000086.1:0-22867 GCA_964465665.1 uncultured Woeseiaceae bacterium | reverse complement strand
AACCGGATCGCCGCGGCGGGCCCGGTCCATCGACGAATAACTGAGATTGGTCGGGTCGATGATAGTGATTCCGCCGCTACCCACGACTTCGAGATCGTCTCCCGGGCGGATGAAGGCGGCTGTGTCCTCGTCGAGTCCGATGCCCACGGCGAACGGATTGTAGGCGAGCGCGGTGAGCAGGCGCCCGAGGCGGTCGCGCTGGCGAAAATGCTGATCGATAACGAAATTGTTGGTCAGGCCGAGCCCCGGGGCCATGGTCACCATGGTTGGGCTTGGCGTGCTGCCCTCCTCGCCACCGGCAATCATGTGCTCTGGCAGGAACGCCGCCCCCGCCGAGGTACCGGCGACGTGCATGCCTTTGGCATTCCGCCGCCGGATCATTTGCGCCACCGGTGTGCCGCCGAGCGTTGTCGACAGTCGCAACTGGTTGCCGCCGGTGAGGAATACGCCGTCGGATTTCTCGATGTAGTCAAGATGCTCCTGCTCCTGGCAATCCTGGCGCGTCAGGATTTGCAATACCTGCGCGTGCTGGACGCCCAGCTTGCGAAACAGCTTCTCGTAATTGCGGCCGGTTTCTTCCACTTCCGACGCCGTCGGGATAACCGCAATGCGCGATTTCTTGCCACCGCAGAGCTCGACGAAACGATCCAGTATTTCGGCATTGCCGGCCTTCTCCTCACCGCCACCGATAGGAATAATGTAACCGCGTTCCCCGTCATGACTGTGGTCGTTTGATGGGCACATGGTGACTTGCCTACCTTTGTTCCTGCGTTTCAAATTGTCCGAATACCTGTTGCCGGCCGCCCCGCACATGCCAGATGCCCGCCGCCATCACTTCGTCGATACGATGATCGTCGCCGAGAACCACAAGGTCCGCCTGAAGGCCCGCGACTACGCGGCCACGATCGTGGAACCGTAGCAATGCAGCGACGTTCGAGGTAAATGCGGGCAGCACCGTCGGTAGCTCTGCGCCGGCCTTTAACAGGTCCTGGATGGTATGCATCAGCATGGACGGCCGGCCGATATCCATCTCGATGATCTCGCCTTGATCATTGAATACCGGCAGGCAACCACCGCCATCCGAACTCACGGTAACCCGCTCGCGCGATGCTCCGGATTCCAGATAACGCATCAGCGCGACATCTGCCGGCCAGGCGTCCTCTTCTTTGCCGACGGGGAACGCCGTGATATCGATGCTGCAGCCGCGCTGCGTGAGGTCAAGTGCTTCGTCGAACAATGCCTTGCGGCGGTTGACGTGCGTGGGATTGAAAACACGCCCGGGTATCTCGCTCAAATCGAGAGCCTGGCGCACCAGTTCGAGACCGCGCGCGCCGTCACCGAGGTGCAAATGCACGATGCCCGCTTTTCCGGAAATCATCCCGGCGACGTGCGCGTCACTGGCAAGACGCAGCAACTCGTCACGGGTCGGCTGGCTGGAGCGATGATCGCTCAAGGCCACTTCGCCGACGCCGATAACCGGGTCGAGAAAAACGATATCGTCGCGCACACTGCCGGTTAGTGTGACCGGCGGCAGATGATAACCACCGGTGTGACACCAGGCGCCAAGGCCTTCCTCGCGCAGCGCGCGGGTCTGCGCGAGGAGCGAACGGGTATCGCGAGTTGTGTCGTCGGTCCCGAGCACTCCGACGACGGTCGTAACTCCCGCTGTCGTAAACCGGCCGAGCGCTTGCGGTGGCACGCGGCTGGCAAAACCGGATTCCCCGCCCCCGCCGGTCACGTGCGCGTGACCATCGATGAACCCGGGCACCAGCCGGCGACCACCGATATCGACCACGGCTGCACTCTTTGCAGCAAGGTCATTGCGGTTGCCTGACATGGCGAGGATGCGCCCACCCCCAATCAGCAGGTGCTGTACACCACAATCTTCCGGCGCAAAAACGCGGGCGTTGGTCAGTAGCTGCAACAAGATTAGTGTCCGAGGTCAAAAAAATGGCCGCTATATTACACTAGGCGCATTCGCCGGCACTGCCGGTTTTCGATCCGGGATCGTTTTGCGCCGGCCGGCGCCGCCATCATGGGTAAATCCAGCAAAAATCCCCTCGGCAAGGTGACCGCCGCGCCCAGAAGTCCTGCTCCCGAGGTCCTGTTCGCGGTACCCCGCAGCGTCGCCCGCAAAGCTCTCGGTTTGGGCGCCAAACTGCCTTTTCATGGCGAGGACCTGTGGAACGCCTGGGAACTGTCCTGGCTCGACCCACAGGGGCGACCGGTGGTAGCGGTCGCGGAATTGCGTATTCCGGCGACCTCACCCCATCTCATCGAATCCAAGTCGCTGAAGCTTTACCTGAACTCGCTGGCCTGGACACGGTATCGATCGGTTGAAGCCGTGCGCAAGCTGATCGGGCAGGACCTCAAGAGCTGCGCCGGCCACCCGGTCTCCGTGACGATACACAGCAACAGTGATGCGGCCAGCTTCGCGGTATCGGCCTTGCCCGGACTCTGCATCGACAATGAACCGGCGACTTTCGACTCCGCGTTTGTCGATTCGCAATTGCTGCGCTCGGACCGGGATACTCCGGTCAACGAAAGCCTGCATTCGCATCTGTTGCGCAGTAACTGCCCGGTGACGAAACAGCCCGATACCGGCAGTATCCTGATTTCCTATCACGGTCCCAAAATTGATCGCAGCGCGTTGCTCGAATACCTGGTGTCCTTTCGCGATCACGAGGAATTCCACGAAGGCTGCGTCGAAAGGATTTTTGTCGATGTGAAAGCCCGCTGCAGAACGGAGCAACTGACGGTATATGCCCGCTACAGTCGGCGCGGCGGACTGGACATAAATCCGTTTCGTTCGGATTTCGAACAGCACGCTCCGAACACGCGGCTGTGGCGGCAGTAGGGCGTCGTCAGCCCTCGTCCAGGTCGGTCGGCTCCAGAAGATGACCCCAGTCACGTTTCGCCGTCAGGTAACGCCGGTTGGCTTCGGTAACACCCGACACGTGCTTGATTTGGGTAATGCCTTTGATTCCCTGCGCCTCGAGGTCGGCGACTTTCTTCGGGTTGTTGGTGAGAAAACGGAACGGCCTGCCTTTGAGGAAATACTTCAATAGCACCGCAGCATCGCTGAAATCGCGCGTGTCATCGGGCAATCCCAGCGAACGATTGGCCTCGTAAGTATTCTCGCCGGCGTCCTGCAGCAGGTAGGTCGCGGCCTTGGCCCAGAGACCAATACCGCGGCCCTCGTGACCCGACATGTAAACGATGATCCCGCCCTGGCGGTCGCTGTCGATCCGTTCCATCGCGGAAACGAATTGCGGACCGCATTCGCAACGTTGCGAGCCGAATACATCGCCGGTCAGGCAGCTCGAATGTACCCGTACCAGCGGATGGGTCCACGCTTCCCGTGCACCGAAGACCAGCACGCTGTTCACTGCCATGGACGAGGCGAGCAAAGCAAAGGATTGCCGCGCATCCTGCTCGATCAGGCTGTCGGCCAGTTGCTGGACTTTGGCAAGCTCCGTATGGCGAACCGACGCATACCAGTCGGCGGAAAATTCCCGCCCGTCCCGTTGCAAGGGCAAGGGGATGGGTCCGAGCACACTGATAACCGGCGGGTTGCCGGCCGCTGACAGCCGGCCGTCCCTGCCCAGTCCCAGCAGCTTGCCGCTCGCGACAAGCTTTGTCCGCACAGCGGGGTCGAGGTAAGTAAACATCGCGAGAGCCTACCATTTCCACTCCGTTTTCCGGCACCACCGCAATGGAGTTGAAAAGTCCACTGTAGGAGCCTGCATCGCAGGCGACCTCGCGACCATCCTGCAGCCGGCACTGCACAGGCAGGTCGATCGCATCCAAACCGGGGTACCCGCAAATTCACCTTGCTGACCGATGGGTCATTAGCTAGAATAACTGACCCGATAGTCAGTAACGCACGCCACATGTCCGAACCCCGCTTTCGCCGTAGAAAGGAAGACCGCCCCGCCGAGATTGCCGAGGCTGCGCTTGCCGAATTTTCGGCCAAGGGCTACGACGCAGCGCGCGTGGATGACGTGGCAAAACGGGCGGGTGTCAGCAAGGGACTCCTTTACCTCTACTTCCGTACCAAGGAAGAACTGTTCAAGGCGGTGATCCGCAAGTTCATCAGTCCGCGCATCGAGGCACTCGAGAATGCCGTTCGCGAGACGGAGCTCTCCGCCGAGGAATTTCTGCGCGGCCCATTCCTCGATTTTGCGAAACAAATACCGAAGTCACCGGCGCGGGTGCTCGTTCGCCTGATTGTAGCCGAAGGCCCGAAACATCCGGACCTGATTGCTTTCTACTGGGACAACGTCGTGGCGCATGGCCTGGGCGCCATGCGAAACCTGATCGATCGAGCGGTGAAAAACGGCGAATTCACGAAATCGGCCCTGAACGAGTTTCCGCAAATGCTGATCATGCCGGTGTTGTTCTCGGTCGTCTGGACCGGCGTATTCAGCAAACAGCATGCGCTCGACACCGACCGTTTCATCGAAAGTCACCTCGAATTCATCCTGTCCTCCGTACTCAGGAAGGACTGACACAGGTCAGCCAACATGCCCGGCAAAATTCCTGCCCTTGTCCTTTTATCGGCCTGCATCGCGTCGCTCGCGGCGTGTGATCCCTCGGACGGCAATACGCGAAGCGTCGGGCAACTCGAATCCGATCGCATCGAAATCACCGCAGAATTCGCCGAACCGATCACCGAGCGCCTGGTCAGCGAAGGTCAGCCGGTCCGTCGCGGCGACGCGCTGATCCGCCTGGACAGCTCGAGGATCGAGACGGCCATCGCGGAAGCAACGGCGGCGCAGGCGCAGGCTCAGGCGCGGCAGGACGAACTGATTCGCGGGCCGCGCCGCGAGCAAGTCGTGGCAGCGCAGGCAAACGTTGCCGGTGCGGAACGCGACCTCGAATTTCGTGAAGCACAATTCGAACGCGCAACCGAACTGCTGCAACGAGAACTGGCTTCGCCCGAGCTACGCGATCAGATGAAAGCCGCGCTGGACGTGGCCGAAGCCAACCTCGACGTTCAACGCGCTAGGCTGTCCGAGTTGTTGAGTGGCACAACAGTCGAGGAGCTGCGGCAGGCCGAGCAGGCCGTGCTGCAAGCCAAAGCGCGTGCAGCTGCACTCGACATCGATCTCAAGCGTCACACGCTCCTCGCCCCGGTGGATGGCGTGCTCGACAGTATCCTTTTCGAAGCTGGCGAGCGCCCGCTGCCCGGCCAGCCCGTCGCGATCCTGTTGTCGGGCGCGCAGCCCTACGCCCGTATCTATGTCAGCGAGGCGCTGCGGATACGAGTACGCCCCGGCACGCTGGCGCGCATTCACGTCGACGGCATCGCAGAATCTTTCGATGGCCGAGTTCGCTGGATTGCAAGTGAAGCGGCATTTACCCCGTACTTTGCGCTGACGGAACACGATCGCGGCCGGCTCGCTTACTTTGCAAAGGTGGATATCCTGGGTGCAAACGAGAGGCTGCCCGACGGCGTACCGGTTGAGGTGGAACTACAGCTCGGCTCGCAAATCGGCACGGCAGGAAAGGATTGATGGCCACGAACCCGGGGCTCGCGATCGAAGCTCGTGGACTTTCCAAGCAGTTCGGCGACCTCGTGGCCGTCGACCACATCGATCTCGACGTGCCGAGATCACGAATCTACGGTTTCCTCGGGCCGAACGGCTCGGGCAAGTCGACCACCATCCGCCTGCTGTGCGGCCTCCTGACACCGAGCAGCGGCAGCGCGACGGTACTCGGCTTGCAGGTGCCAGGCGATGCCGCCGCGCTCAAACCGCGCATTGGTTACATGACCCAGCGCTTCTCCCTGTACGGCGACCTGACCGTGTACGAGAATTTCGAGTTCATCGCGGATATCTACGCGCTGTCGCGCGCGCAAAGAAAGCTTCGAATCGACGAATTGCTCGAACAGTACGACCTCGTTGCACAACGCCGGCAGTTCGCCGGCACCATGAGCGGCGGCCAGCGGCAGCGCCTGGCTCTGGCTTGCGCCGTGCTGCACAGGCCGGAGTTGTTGTTGCTCGATGAACCGACGAGTGCGGTCGATCCCAAGAGCCGCCGCGATTTCTGGGCGAAGCTTTTCGAACTCGCACACGACGGAACCACCATCCTCGTATCGACGCATTACATGGACGAGGCCGAGCGCTGTCACCGGCTGGCCATACTCGATCGCGGCCGGAAGGTCGCCGACGGCTCACCCGCCGAACTGCAGGCGACCACCGGCATGATTATCGTGGAAGTGCTTGCCGACGACCCGGTCGTCGCACAATCGGCGCTGGCCGAATTGACCGAAGTCGCCAGCATCACCCAGCTCGGGCTGCGCCTGCGCGTGCTGATTCCCGAATCCTTCGCCGATCCCATCGCACTAATCGAAGCCAAACTCGGGCAGCACAGGATCACTGCCCGGACTGCCACCGTACCCGCTTCGCTCGAAGACGTATTCGTTGCGGTGACGCAAAAGCGGCAGGCTGCATGAAAGCGCTGCGAAAACTCTTTGCAGTCATAAAGAAAGAGTTTCGCCAGTTGCGGCGCGACCGGATCACCTTTTTCATGATCGTTGGTGTGCCGATCGGCCAGATCCTGCTGTTCGGATATGCGATCAACACCGACGTCCGGAACTTGAAATCGGCAGTCGCCAATCAGGCGCATTCGCACCTTTCCCGGCAATTCGTAGCAGAACTCGGCCAAACGCAGGTTCTGGACTTGCAGTTCACGGTCGATACGCCGCGTAAGCTCGAAGAGCTGCTTCGTATGGGCGAGATTTCGGTTGGCGTATTCATTCCGCCGGATTTCGACCGGCGCATGATCGATGCGCGCCTTCCGGCTGCGCAAATGCTGGTGGATGGCGGCGACCCGACGATCCTTGGTGTCGCCAATCAACTGGCATTGATGCCGTTCGGTTTCGATGCACAGTCGAAAGTACTCCGCGACCGGACCATCGAGGTGCGACCGTACTACAACCCGGAGAGGCGCACCGCGGTGAATATCATTCCCGGCCTCATCGGCGTCATCCTGACCATGACCATGACGCTGTTCACCGCGGTTGCCATCGTCCGCGAGCGCGAGCGCGGAAATCTGGAATTGCTGATCAATACGCCGGTCAGCACTGCAGAGCTCATGATCGGCAAGGTATCGCCGTACATACTCATCGGACTCATACAACTCGCGCTGATCGTCGGCGTCGGCCAGTTGCTGTTCAAAGTGCCGGTACGCGGCAGTATGCTGGACCTGTACCTGGCCGCATCCGCTTTCATCGTCGCCAATCTTGCCCTGGGCCTGTTCATTTCCACGGTGTCGCGGACCCAGTTCCAGGCCATGCAGATCACGGTGTTTCTGCTCCTGCCGTCAATATTGCTGTCGGGCTTCATGTTCCCGTTCGACGGAATGCCGAAACTGGCGCAATACCTCGGCGAACTGCTGCCGAATACGCATTTCATCCGGCTGACCCGCGGCATCATGCTGCGCGATGCGTCCCTCGCGGATCTCGGCCAGGAACTGCTGGTACTCGGGGTCTTCGCCGTGATCGCGCTTTCGGCCGCGATCCTCCGCTTCTCAAGGCGCCTGGACTAGGCGGAATTCCTCGTACGCCGCTGGCGGCGCCGCTCAAACGGCTACACCCTGCGCCGCAGACGTGGTAAAAACATTGCCCGGATCATTGGGGACATTTCGACCAGATTTCACCATGACTCAGGACAGCCCAGCAAAACCGACGGTGCACATAGTCGATGACGATCAGCAGATCCGATACGCGATGGAATTGCTGATGCGCTCGGTCCACATGGAATACGCCATCTTTGATTCAGGCGACGATTTTCTCGATAGGTATTCGAACGAATTTGCCGGTTGCCTTGTTCTCGACATACGTATGCCGGGACTTGGCGGGCTGGAACTTCAGGACAAACTCATTGAAAGAGGTAGCACGCTGCCGATCATTTTCATCACCGGCCACGGCGATGTACCGATGGCAGTTGAGGCAATGCAAAAAGGTGCCGTCGATTTCATACTGAAACCGTTTCGCGATCAGGAACTGCTTGACCGCATCAGCACGGCAATGACGACCGATCGGGAACGCCGCTGCGAGCGCCGCCTCAAAGTCGATGTACTGGACCGGATCTCGAAACTTACGAAACGCGAGAAGGAAGTCCTCGACCTAGTGGTCACCGGCAAGCCCAACAAGGTCATTGCCTACGAACTCGGTGTCAGCCAGCGCACAGTGGAAATTCACCGCGCACGCGTTATGGAGAAAATGCACGCCCGGTCACTTGCCGACCTGGTAAAGATGCATATTGCTGCCTGACTTTTCCGGAGGTGCCTAGCGTGCTTTGGCCCGGTCTGCCAGTCTTGCGCAATCGATGCACTCGTCCGCGTAAGGATGCGCGAGCAGCCGCCCGTTGCTGATGCCAGTCCCGCAGGTTGTGCAGTTGCCGTAGTCACCCGAGTCCATGCGTTGCAGGGTCGACGAAATCTTGCGCAATTCGTTGCGCGCGTCATTGCCGAGTGCATCGACGACTTCGCTGTCCTCGAGTTGTTTGGCGCGTTCTTTCGAATCCGACTCCAGGCCCCGCCGCAGATTGGCTGTAATACGCTCGAGGCGGGCATTCAGCTCGTCTTTCTTGCGTAACAATTCCTGTCGCAACTCATCGAGCAACTTGCTATCCATGCTCTGATGACTCCTCGGATGCTGGATTCTGGATCGCCCTGCCGCCACACACCTGGAGCAGCGAACGGGTCGTGTGATGGGAATTGTGGCATTTCGACCGGGTGGATTACACACGGCGAGTAGCCGCTCGACATCAGTACATGCCCTTACACACAATTTTCGTCAGGGTAAGTATATTGCAAGAGGCACTAGGCAGCAGGCCGTATTGGATACCGGCGCTGTTGCCGTTAGGCTTTGTATCCATTCTGGACCGGTCCGGGCCGGAGACTTCCTTACAGGTGCTGCAATGCAAAAAATCACCCGTATCATGTGTGTCATCGATCCAACAGTCGACGAACAGCACGCCATGTCCCGCGCCGCCAGCGTTGCCGGAGTGCTGGGCGCCGAGCTCGAGCTGTTCGTTTGCTACTACAACGAGTACCTGAGCGGTGACCGGCTGTTCGATTCGCCGTCGCTGGAGAAAGCGCGCAAAGAGGTCATCGGCGGGCACGAGAAAAATCTCGAGAAACTTGCGGAGTCGCTACGCGCGCGCGGCCTGGTCGTCACCACCTGTGCAGTCTGGGACCATCCGTTGTACGAAGGCGTCGTGCGGTACGCCGCGGCGACCGGGGCCGACCTCGTCTTTAAGGATACGCACGAGCATTCGGCCGTGTCGCGGGCATTGCTGACCAATACGGACTGGCACCTCATCCGCAGTTGTGCGGCGCCGCTGTGGCTCGTGAAACCCAAGTCCAACGCGAAGAAACCGGTTTTCATCGCTGCCATCGACCCGATGAACGAGCACGACAAGCCGGCAGCGCTGGATGACGAGATTCTGGTACTGAGCAAGCTGCTGGCTGACAAATGCAAGGGTACGGTACGGGCGTTTCACTCCTATGACCCGCGAATTGCCGTTGCAACTGCTACGGCCAATGCCTACATTCCCGTGTCCCTGCCTTTCGACGAGATCGAAAAGCAGATGCGCGAGCAGCACGAAAAACGCTTCAGGGAAATCATCGCGTTTCACGGTATCGCAGACGACAACGCACACCTGGTTGCCGGGCTGGCGCACGAGGAACTGCCGGCATTGGCCGATGAACTGGACGCCGCCGTCGTGGTCATGGGGGCCGTGTCGCGAAATCGCTGGAAGAGGCTCTTCATCGGAGCCACTGCCGAGCGCACGCTCGATCACCTGCCTTGCGACCTGCTGATAGTCAAGCCGGACTGGTTCCGCTCACCGGCCGAGATTTCGAAGGAACGCGCGGCCTGATTCGCGGCGTCGATCGCTGCCCGGAATTCGGCGACAGTAACCTTAACTGCCCGTAACCCGATCCGGATGCGTATCACGGCCGGCAATTAAGGTTACTGTCACCGCATTAGCGAGGATACTCCTGTTACCGCTGTCGCGAGCACTGCTCACTCCTACAGGTTTTCCTCGACGGTGCCGGTGGCAATCGCGACCCTCGCGTGATGCAACAACTGATCGATGTCAACAGGCTTGCTCATCAACAGGCTGTTTTCCAGCGACCGCGCCGCCTCGACGGCCTTCGACGTATCGCCACTGACGATGAACGCCGGTAAGAGCTTGTCGAATCTGGCGCGAATCTCGATGACTGCCTCGACGCCGGTCGATCCATCATGCAGATGAAAATCTGAAATGATGAGGTCCGGGACACGATTGAGGTAGTTGACTGCCGCCCTGGCTTCGCCGGCAGATGCGGCGTTCACAACACGAAACCCTTCAGCCTCCAGCAGCAGGCCCCAGGCTCGCGCAACTTTCACGTCATCCTCGATCAGAACGATCAGGCCACCACCTTCCTCCCTTTCCGGTTCAATTTCAGGCAATGCGCTGACAGCAGCTGTGTCGACTGTAACTGAGACCACCGGCAGGCAGATCGAGAAACAGGATCCCTGTCCCGGCGTCGACTCGACCAGGATTTCGTGACCGAGCAAATCGGCCAGACGCCGTACGATTGCGAGGCCGAGACCGAATCCTTCCGTTGTGTTTCCCAACGTCTTGAGCCGGTGGAATTCGCGGAAGATTTCCTCGAAGTGCTGCCGCTCGATGCCTATGCCGGTGTCGCGGACGTGCAGGCACAATTCCTGGTCCGTCTCCGTGCAATCGAGTGCGACACTGCCGGCGGTGGTGTATCGAATGGCGTTCGACACCAGGTTCTGAATGATCTCTGCGAGCAGGTTCGGATCACTGCGCACTATCGCCGTACTGGAACCTGCCTCGAATCGCAGTCCTTTCTGTCGCGCCTGTCGCGCGAACTCCGCCGACAGCCGATCGATCAGGCGCTGAATGGGAAATTCCTCGATTTCCGGTCTCACCGCGCCGGCATCGAGACGGCTGATGTCGAGCAGCGAGTTCAGGAGATTGGTCATGGCGTTAAGGGAATGCTGTTGGCCTTCCACCATTTCCATCGCCAGCGGCGTATTCACCGTCCGGCGCAAAGCGCCCGTCAACAAGCTCAGCGCCTGCACTGGCTGCCGCAGATCGTGGCTCGCCGCCGCAAGGAAAGCGCTGTTTGCTTTGTTTGCACGTTCCGCTGCCTGTCGCGCTTCGATCAGCTCCGCTTCCATCCGCTTCCTGTCGGTCACGTCACGGATAACGGTGGAGACGAACGCGCCGGCAGTCGCGGTGACCGGGCTCAGGCTGATTTCCACAGGAAAGATCGAACCGTCTGCGCGTCGGCCGTGCAGTTCGAGACCCGGCCCCATGGGTCGCACATGGAGATCACGGGCATATTTTGCCCTGTGCGCAACGTGCCGTGCACGTACCGTGTCCGGCAAAAGCATTTCCACCGGCTGACCTATCAGCTCGATTCTCGGGTAACCGAAAATATTCACGGCCTGATCGTTGGCGACAGAAATCCGCCCATGCTGGTCCACGATGATCATGGCATCGGGCGCCGATTCCAGAATATGGCGGAAATAAGCCTCGGATGCCCCGGCTGCGCCGATCTCGCGAATCGCAGTGGAAACCAGTTTGCCGTCGGCGGTTTCCACAGGCGTCAGCGAAACCTCGGCATCGAAGATTTCGCCGTTCTTGCGCTGACCCCTGAGGCTCAGTCCGGATACCAGTGGCCGGGCATGCGGCGTTTTGTCATAGCGCTTGCGATGATTCGCGTGTTTGTGACGCGACGCCTGAGGTATGAGGACCTCCACACTTTGTCCCAGCAATTCTCCCTGCAAATAGCCGAAGAGGCCTTCGGCACGCCGATTGGCGAACACGATAGAACCGTGCGCGTCGACGACGACGATAGCCTCGTTCGACGATTGCAGTATCTCACTTGCAATTCCTGCCGGCAGTTTCATGGTTTTACAAGCTACCGCACTTTTGCGGTCCGTGAACGTGCAGCCATATACGTAGTTATCCCTAATCCGGCCTCTATGCCGCGGTTCCTTGCAGAGCCTGCGAAAACATGCGCGCCGAGACGACGACCAGGAACAGCCCGAACGTCAGACTCAGTCTCCGTTGCGACAGGCGATGCGCAAGCGCGGCGCCAGCGGGTGCCGTGACCCAGGTGGCCGGTGCGATCAGCGCAAATCCAAGCAGATTGACGAAGCCCAGACTGTACGGCGGCAATCTCGGGTCTCCGTAACCCGCAACAACGAATGCGACAGCGCCAGGTAAACTGATGGCCAGTCCGAACAGTGCAGCCGTACCCACGGCGCGATGAATCGGCTGGTTCAGCAAGGTCAGCGTTGCAACGCTCAGGGTGCCACCTCCGATTCCGATCATGCTGGAAAGGCCGCCGATGACTGTGGGCACAACAGGCATGAACGGGCCGCGCGGAACGCTCGGAGCTAGCGTGCGCCCGTCGAGCGGCAGGATCATTTTCGTGGCAATGAGCAATGCCATTACGGCGAACACCAGGGACAAAGTGCGGCTGTGGACCCCGGCCGCGACGAATGCCCCGGCGACCGAGCCGATCAGCACGAAAACCACCCACCGGCGCACCAGGTCCGTGTCCACCGAACCGCGGCGATGATGCGCCTTCGACGATGAAATCGAAGTCGGAATGATGGTCGCGAGCGAAGTCGCTACGGCGACCTGCATGCGGATTGCAGGGTCTGTTCCAAAGTAAGTCAGCACTGTGTCGAGCACAGGCACGATAACGATACCGCCACCGATGCCCAGCAGACCGGCGAGTACGCCACTGATTGCGCCTGTTACCAGCATGGCAGTAGCGAAGGCCGCAAGCTCCAGCATCAGGGCGTTAACTGCCGGAGTTGGCTGCTACGCATTCAGCATTGCCGCATGATGTCGCAGATGGTCTTCCATGAACGTGGAAATAAAATAGTAGCCGTGATCGTAGCCATCGTGGCGGCGGAGTTCCAAGGCAATCCCTTGCTCCGTGCACGCCGCTTCGAACATATGCGGATGCAGCTCGCGCTCGAGAAACTGGTCCGCCATGCCCTGGTCGACGAGGATCCGGTTCGCGGGTTTGTTGCGGCCGATGCTTTTCACGAGTTCGGTCGCGTCGTACTCCGACCAGGCCTTGCGGTTTTGCCCGAGATAATTACCGAAAGCTTTTTGCCCCCAGGGGCAATTGACCGGATTGCATATCGGCGCAAATGCGGAGATGGAACGGAACACAGCGGGGTTTTTCAGGCCGATCGTCAGGGCACCGTGCCCGCCCATCGAATGCCCGAAAATTCCCTGGCGCTGCCGGTCGGCGGCAAAATTCGCGAACAACAGTCCGGGCAACTCGACCGTGACGTAGTCGTACATACGGTAATGCCTGTTCCAAGGATGTTCTGTCGCATTGAGATAGAAACCGGCGCCGAGGCCGAAATCGTAGGCGCCGGCCCGGTCGCCCGGGACATCCTCTCCGCGCGGGCTTGTATCCGGCGAAACCAGCATCAATCCGAGCTCCGCTGCGACACGCTGGGCGCCACTTTTGATCATGAACGTTTCTTCGGTACAGGTGAGACCGGAGAGAAACGTGAGCACGGGCACTTTGCGCCGCGTCGCCTGGGGTGGCACGAAAACCGAAAACCGCATCGTGCAATGATTGACTGGCGAGGAATGCCGGTAAAAACCGACCTTGCCGCCGAACGATCGATGCTCACTGATGGTTTCTGGGGTCATAAAACGAACAATCGGGGTCTGATCCCGATTCTCAAAGCTTTTGCAGCACCAGGGTTGCGTTGGTGCCGCCGAATCCGAAACTGTTGCTCATGGCGGTTCGGATTCCGGCTTGGTCGATGCGGCGTGTCACGAGCGGCAATCCTTCCAGTGCAGGATCCGGATCGACGACGTTGATTGATGGCGCGATGAAGTCATGCCGCAGCATCAGCAGGCAATGTATGGCTTCCTGCACCCCGGTTGCGCCGAGCGAGTGACCGCACAACGACTTGCTTGAAGCAAACTTCGGAACATCGGCGCCGAAAACCTCGCGTATGGCTTGCAATTCCTGGGTATCACCCACCGGCGTGCTCGTGCCGTGGGTATTGATGTAATCGATCGGTGCGTTAACGGTCGAGCGTGCAAGGCGCATGCAACGGACCGCACCCTCGCCCGACGGAGCGACCATATCGTGACCGTCCGACGTCGCACCGTAACCGACGATCTCTGCGTAGATCCTGGCACCACGTGCTTGCGCGCGCTCGAGTTCCTCGACCACGACCATGCCTGCGCCCGCTGCAATTACGAAACCGTCGCGATTGACGTCGTAGGTTCGCGATGCCTCCGCAGCCCTGTCATTGTATTTGGTCGACAGTGCTCCCATCGCATCGAACAGGCTCGCGAGTGACCAGTGCTCTTCCTCTCCGCCGCCGGCGAAAACGATGTCCTGTTTGCCGAGCTGGATCTGCTCCATGGCAGCGCCGATGCAATGCGCGCTGGTGGCACATGCCGATGTTATCGAATAGTTGATGCCCTTGATCCTGAACGGCGTGGCAAGGCATGCGGAAACCGTGCTGCCCATGGTGCGCGGCACCATGTACGGTCCGATCTTGCGAACGCCTTTTTCCCGCAAGGTATCTGCCGCGAGCACGATATTTGCACTGGATGCGCCACCGGAAGACGCGATCAGGCCGGTACGCGGATTGGAAATGTCGGACTCCGAAAGTCCGGAATCCTGGATCGCCTGCTGCATCGCAATGTACGAATAGGCAGCAGCATCGCCCATGAAGCGCAATACTTTCCGGTCGATGTGCGCCGAGGTATCGATGTCGACACTACCGCAAACCTGGCTGCGCAATCCCATTTCCCTGAACGATTCGTTTGCCCGGATTCCGGAGCGGCCGTTCTTCAGCGAATCGACCACGGCTTCGCTGCTGTTCCCGAGGCACGACACGACCCCAATTCCCGTAATCGCAACACGCCGCATCAATACACCCTAAAAATTGTCGGTGGAAGTAAAGAGGCCAACACGCAGGTCTTCGGCCGTGTAAATCTGCCGCCCGTCCACCGACATCGATCCGTCGGCAATGGCCATGGTCAGTTTGCGGGTGATCACCCGCTTCAGGTCGAGCTGATAGGTGACCAGACGCGCAGTTGGCAGAACCTGCCCGGTGAATTTTACGTTGCCAACGCCCAACGCGCGCCCCTTGCCCCGGTTACCCATCCAGACGAGGAAAAATCCGACCAGTTGCCACATGGCATCAAGTCCGAGGCAGCCGGGCATGACCGGGTCGCTTTCGAAATGGCATTTGAAAAACCACAGGTCCGGATTGATGTCGAGTTCGGCCTTGATTTCACCCTTGCCAAACGTGCCCCCGACGTGAGTGATGAGCGATACGCGATCGGTCATCAGCATGTCCGGCAATGGCAAGCGGCCGCTGTCCGGGTCGAAGAGTTTTCCGTGACCGCAAAGCAGCAATTCATCCCTGTCATAGGAATTCTTGCGGCCTTTCGGGGGGCCATCGCCAATCGACTGTTCCCTGGTTTCTGCCATTAACGCCCCGATGGTTTTCCTGGGATACGGCGGACTGACGCCGCGTTCGTTGCGTGCTGCCTGAGGTGGCGTATCTTACCGAACCTGCCCGCAGTGGGGTAATAAAAGTGGATCATTGCACGGTCCTCGAGGTCGGGCTCAGATGTTGTCGTAATCGAGGACGAGCTTCATGCTCGTTGGCAGCGACTGGCACGCCAGTATGTAACCCTTGTCGATTTCCCAGGGCTCGAGCCCGTAGTTGACTTCCATGCGCACGCTGCCTTCGCGAATCCAGGTCCGACAGGTGGCGCACACGCCGCCCTTGCACGAGTATGGCAGCTCGATGCCATGTGCCGCGGCCGCATCGACGATGTTCAGGTCGTCAGTTGTCACGGCAAAGCTTTTTTCATGGCCGTCCATGATGACGGTAATGTGCGAGATTGGCTTGCTGCCGGTTACTTGCGCAGCTTTCTGCGACTGGCCTGGTTTCTGCCGCGGCGCACCAAATCGTTCTGCATGAACCGAAGCGGTGTCCATTCCATACTGATGCAGCGCGCCCCGGGCCGATTCGATCATGTCGCCTGGACCGCAGACGAATGCTTCATCGACTTTCCGTCCCAACAGGAACAACTTGCACAATTCCAGAATCTTCGCTTCATCCAGCCGTCCGCCGTAAACCGCGAATTCCTGGTCTTCGCGGCTGAACAGGAAATGCAGTTGCAATCGCTCCGGGAAGCGGTTCTTCAGCGCGTACAGGTCATCAATGAACATCGTGCTGCGTTGCTGGCGATTGCCATAGAACAATACGAACCCGCTTGCCGGCTCCCCTTCCAGAGCCGCGCGAATAATCGACAGGATCGGGGTAATGCCGCTGCCGGCCGCTATGCCGAGGTACGTCTTCGCGTGCGATGCCTTGACGGTCGCGTGAAACTGGCCGAAGGGCGGCATCGCCTCGAGCGTATCGCCGACTTTCAGATTGCTTGCCGCAAATTCGGAGAATGTTCCGCCCGGCTGGACGCGAATGCCGATTTCAAGCGGCCATTGTCCGGGCACGGAACAAATGCTGTAGGTGCGGCGCGCGAGCCTTCCATCTATCGATGCCTGCACAGGCAGGTGCTGGCCTGGCTGAAACGCAAAATCGGCCTGCAGACCGGCGGGCACTGCAAGCGACACGCGGATCGAATCCGCGGTCTCGTTCTGCAACCGCGCTATCGACAGTTTGTGAAATTGCCTCATTGAGCGACTCTTCGGCAGCGCTGGCCGGAGTTCATATGCATTTGAAATACTCGAAAGGCTCGAGGCAGACCTGGCATTTGTACGAGGCTTTGCACGCGGTCGATCCGAATTCACTGACCTGTTCAGTCTGCAGGCTCCTGCAACGCGGGCAGGCTACCGCCGGCCTGCCGCCGAAGAGTTGCCGTTTGCTGCCCGCTACGGACGGTGGCGCGATACCGTAAGCGAGGAGTTTTGCGCGGCCTTCGGCAGTGATCCAGTCTGTCGTCCAGGCCGGCGTCAGCACACGGCGCAGGCGCACCTTTGCCACGCCTTTGTCGCGTAACAATGCCACGATGCTGTGTTCGATTACTTCGGTCGCCGGGCACCCGGAGTAAGTCGGCGCAACCGATACTTCCACCGTATCGCCGTCCACCGTTACCTCACGAATCATGCCCAGATCGACGACGCTCACAACCGGCACTTCCGGATCCGGCAGATCCGATAACCACGACCAGACGAGTTCTGCGCGTGGCAGTTCGACCGTTTCGATTGTCTCCACTGGCATGGCCGTCTACCAGCGGGCGCCCGGAAAACTGCGTTGCAGGTACTGCATTTCCGCAAGCAGGTAACCGAAGTGCTCGCTGTGCAGGCCCTGCCGGCCACCACCTTGCATCCACTGGCCCCCGGGCATCGCGAGTGTCGCCGTAGCAAGCAACGCTTGCAGGTCGGCGCGCCATTGGGTCTCGATTATCGACAGGTCCGGTCCGCCGAACTCAACTCGCACGATGTCGTCCACGACATCGCCGGCAAACATTTCGCCGGTGTAACGACATAGCTTGAGCAGCGACTCCTGCACGCGCGCACGGCTCTCGTCCGTGCCATCGCCAAGGCGAATGAGCCACTGCGACGCATGCCGCAAGTGATAGAGAATTTCCTTGTGTGCCCGCGCCGCGATCCCGGCGAGTCCCGGATCACTGCAGTCTTTCAGCGCCTCGAGTTGCAACAGGTAAAAGGAATCGAACAGCACCTCTCGCACGATCGTGTCGCCGAAGTGCCCGTTCGGCTGTTCCAGCAACAACAGGTTTTCGAATTCCCGTTCGCCGCGAAGGAAGGCGATGTCGTCCTCGCTGCGGCCGGCACCCTCGAGTTCGCAGGCCATCGAATAGTACATTCGCGCCTGCCCGAGGTAGTCGAGCGCAAAGTTGGCGGTGGCCAACTCCTCCTCGAGCTCCGGACCCCCGGCTACGAGTTCGGTCAGGCGTTGCGCGAGTATCAGTGCATTGTCGCCAAGCCGGAACAGATAGCGGATGAGAGCGTGATTCCTGTCCATGCCTTTGAGAGTCCGTCAGAGATTCTCGACACCATCGGGAATGTCGTAGAAAGTCGGGTGCCGATAGATCTTGTCCGCCGCTGGTTCAAACAGTGCTGCGGCATCCGCGGGATCCGAGGCGATGATCTCGCTCGATTTCACAACCCAGATGCTGACGCCTTCATTGCGCCGCGTGTACACGTCACGTGCGTGATCGAGCGCCATCGGCGCATCGGCCGCATGCACGCTGCCTGCATGGCGATGACTGAGTCCCGCCCGCGACCGGATGAATACTTCGTACAGCGGCCATTCATTGTCGCTCATCGTGGTCTCCAGATGTCATGCTGCGGCGCGCTGCGCATGCTTCTTCGCAAACGCTTGTGCCGCTTCGCGCACCCAGGCGCCTTCGTCATGGGCACGCTGGCGTTTCTCGAGCCTCTGGCGGTTGCAGGGGCCGTTGCCGGCCAGCACCTCGAAGAACTCCCGCCAGTCGATCTCTCCGAAATCGTAATGACCGGTTTCCGCGTTGAAGCGAAGATCATCGTCCGGGACACGAATGCCGAGGAATTCGGCCTGCGGAACCGTGACATCGATAAACTTCTGCCGCAGTTCGTCGTTGGTGAAGCGCTTGATCTTCCATGCCATCGATTGCGCCGAATGCTTCGAATCCGCATCGCCCGGCCCGAACATCATCAGGGACGGCCACCACCATCGATTCAGCGCGTCCTGCGCCATTGCTTTCTGTTCGGCCGTGCCACGGGAAAGTGTCAGCATGATCTCGAAACCCTGGCGCTGGTGAAAACTTTCCTCTTTGCAGATCCTGACCATCGCGCGTGCGTACGGACCGTAGGAACAACGGCATAGCGGAATCTGGTTCATGATGGCAGCGCCGTCGACCAGCCAGCCGATCGCGCCGATGTCCGCCCAGGTGAGCGTCGGATAATTGAAAATGCTCGAGTACTTGGCTTTGCCAGTCAGGAGATCATCGACCATCTGCGCGCGCGAGGTGCCGAGCGTCTCGGCCGCGCTGTACAGATACAGCCCGTGCCCCGCCTCGTCCTGCACTTTGGCGAGCAATATGGCCTTGCGCTTGAGCGACGGGGCGCGCGTCAGCCAGTTGCCTTCCGGCTGCATGCCGATGATTTCCGAATGCGCGTGCTGCGAGATCTGCCGTATCAGGGTGCGGCGGTACGCGTCCGGCATCCAGTCCTTGGCCTCGATCTTTTCCTCGGCGTCAATGCGCGACTGGAATGCCGCGAGCAAGCCGGCGTCGTCGAGCCGGCGGGTGGCGGATTCGGTTTTCTGGTCAAGACCCTGGGTATACATGGTCGTTCGCCTCAGCCTGCGCAGACGGTTAATGTGTCACGCATTTTTCAGAAATTCAAGCAATCATGTATCACTTTCACCGCCAAGCAGGCGCTTGCCGGTGGCGTGGGCACGACCGCGAAAGACGGCGATCAGAATGTCGTCCTGGTTGCGCACCGCCACGTCATAGATGCCGCTCCTCCCGCTGCGGCTCAGTTCCGCGGCGTCGGCGCGCAGACTGTCCCCTTCGCGCGCCGGTCTCAGGAATTCGATGCTGGCGCCGGCCGCGACCGTCAGGTCATCGTACGCATTGCAGGCAAACGCGAAAGCCGTGTCGGCCAGAGTGAAAATGTACCCGCCGTGACAGATGGCGAAGCCGTTCAGCATTGGCGGACGCACGATCATGTGGGCCGAGACCTTGCCCGGTGCGGCCACTGTTATTTCGATACCGAGATCCTGCGATGCCTGGTCGGACCGGTACATTCGATCAGCACAGTGTTGTGCCAATTCCCTCTTCGTCATTTCTTCTTCTCCAATTTGCCCAAGCCGCCAAACCTTGAGAAAAATTCAGGGGCCGGCGGCGGCAACGGGCCGTCGGCGGTTTCCATGGCTTGCGTCATATACTCGTCGGCCGCCTCGAATACCGACAGATAGAGATTCCTGCAAAGCTGGTAAGCGGCGGTGCCGTGCCACTTCGGCGGCAGCAGCTCGGCCGGCAGCAACGGATCGCGCAACAGCACTTTGCGATATTCCTGGATCAGCAGCATGCGGACCAGAAATGCGAGGCGCGGGTCCTTGTGCTTCTTTCTCGTTGCGGCCGACAGCACAGGGCGAAACCTGCGCACGAAGGCCGCATAGCGCGCGTCGATATCCGCAAGGCTCCAGTGCTTGTGCACCAGCCGGCGCAGCGCTTTCTCCTGGCCATTTCGAGTCGTACGTGCCTGCATGACCACGAGATCGTTCTCGCAACCTGTGCGGTTCAGCATCGCGCCGAGATCGGTCATGTCCGGCGACGGGTGCGCGAGCACACCGGCCGAAACGGCTGCAAAACCGAGCCACGACAATTCCTTGCGAACTCGTTCCTTGAGTGTGGCCTCGAGGTCCGGCAGCAGGATCAGGCACCAGTCTCCGGACCAGACCTGTCGCGGCTCGCCGTAGATTCGATGGGTCGCCTGGCCGAATTTTTGCGCGCCTTCCGTACTCAGGCTGTAATAACTTCGCCTGCCGGCCTGTTCCACCACGAACCAGTCATCCTGTGACAAGCGGAATATCGAGGTCCGAACCAGCCGTTCGCTGATACCGAAATCGGCCATCGCCCGGATCAGGCTGCCGAGCCACACCGTGCCGCCGCGCGGCGCAATTGCATCGCCGAACACGGTGACAATGAGGGAACCGGCACGCATCGTCGGTTGTGCCCTGAATTCGCGCAGCAATACATCAGTCGCGGACTCAAGGTTCATGTCGGTTCGATTCCGGTCGAGAACGATGCCTGCCAACGAAATTACATTGCGATACAGAATTAATCAATTTCTTGAATTCGATGTGTACAGAGTCGATGATTGGCGTCCGGATCGAATCGGAGTCGTGCAGTGAAGTTGCAGAGTTATGCGGAAGACCGCTGGCACATCGGCGACGGCGCCGGTAAGGAACTGGCCAGTGCCGTCGACGGGTCGACAGTCGCTACAGTTTCCTCGGCGGGACTGGATTTTTCTGCCATGCACTCCTATGCGCGCAGGGTCGGCGGGCACAATCTTCGAGAATACACATTTCACGAGCGCGCCGGCATGCTGAAAGAGCTGGCGAAATACCTGACGGAGCACAAACAGGAATTCTACGCACTGTCGACCAGCACCGGCGCTACCCGTGCCGACAGCTGGATCGACATCGACGGCGGGATCTCCACCTTGTTCGTTTTTTCGAGCAAGGGCCGTCGCGAGATGCCGAACGATGTCCTGTATCTCGACGGACCGCCGGAAATGATTTCCAAGGAGGGCACGTTCGTTGGTCAGCACATCTATGCATCGCGTCGCGGTGTGGCGGTGCTGATCAACGCGTTCAACTTTCCGTGCTGGGGCATGCTGGAGAAGCTCGCGCCAGCGATGCTTGCCGGCGTTCCGGTGATTATCAAACCCGCATCGAGCACCGCCTACCTCGCCGAACTGGTGGTGCGGCGGATCGTCGATTCGGCGATCCTGCCGAAAGGCGCGGTGCAACTGGTTTGCGGCGATCTCGGCGACCTGTTCGACCACCTCGATTGCCAGGACACGATTGCATTCACCGGCTCGAAAAGCACTTCGGAAAGGCTTGCTCGCCACCCTCGCGTCATTTCGGAAACGGTTCGTTTCACGGCCGAGACGGATTCGCTGAACATGTCGATTCTCGGCCCGGACGCCGCCCCGGGTTCCCCGGAGTTCGAGCTTTTCGTGCGCGAAGTCACGCGCGAAATGATCAGCAAGGCCGGGCAGAAATGCACCGCCATTCGACGCGTCATCGCGCCGTCGGAGTTTTCCTCCGATCTGGTTCGCGCGCTGTCCTCCGAACTCGGCAAAGTACGAATCGGCAATCCGGCCAGCAGGGACGTCGACATGGGTGCGCTGGCAAGCCAGGGGCAACGGAACGAAGTCCGCGCCAGGATCAAGGACCTTCGCGCTGAAGCCAGCGTGGTCTACGGCAATCGGGACGATTTTGACCTTACCAATGCGGACATCCGCAAAGGCGCGTTTTTCATGCCGACATTGCTGCTTTGCGAACGGCCGCTGTCCTCGCGCGCAGTGCATTCGATCGAAGCATTCGGGCCGGTGAGCACGGTGCTTCCGTACGACAGCCTCGACGAAGCGATTGAACTTGCCCGTCTCGGTGCCGGGAGTCTCGCCGGTTCCGTTTTCACCAACGACAACGAAGTCGCGCGCGACCTGGTGATGGGATGCGCCGCGTGGCACGGGCGCATGCTGATCATCAACCGCCATTGCGCCGGGGAGTCCACCGGGCACGGCTCACCGCTGCCCCATCTCGTACACGGGGGACCGGGACGCGCCGGTGGCGGCGAGGAGCTCGGCGGCGTGAGGGCAGTCCTGCATTACATGCAGCGCACGGCGCTGCAGGGTTCACCCGAAACGCTCGCGCACATTGGTCATCGCTGGATACGCGGCGGCGCGGAACTCGATCCCGGCGTTCATCCGTTTCGCAAGACCTTCGAGGAGTTGCGAATCGGCGATACCCTGAACACGAAGTCGCGTGAAGTGACCCTCGACGACATCGACCATTTCGCCGAATTCACCGGCGACAAATTTTACGCCCACACCGACGAGGAAGCGGCACGCAAGAATCCGTTTTTCGATGGCCGGGTCGCGCACGGTTACCTGATCGTGTCGTTCGCCGCCGGCCTGTTCGTCGATCCGGACTTCGGCCCTGTGCTCGCCAACTACGGTGTCGACGATCTGCGCTTCGCAAAACCGGTGAACTACGGCGATTCACTCAAGGTGCGCCTGACCTGCAAGCAGAAAACCTTGCGCGAAGGATCCGGCT
>CAYXKM010000085.1:0-24824 GCA_964465665.1 uncultured Woeseiaceae bacterium | reverse complement strand
CGACCCGGTTCAGGCCAAGGTCATGCAGATCATGCCGATTGTCTTTACCGGATTTTTCGCGTTCTTCCCGTCCGGGCTGGTGCTTTACTGGGTAACCAACACGCTGCTGTCAATTGCGCAACAGTGGCGCATCAACAAGGTCGTGCACGAAGAAGCACTTGCAGCCAAGGGCATAAAGAAAAAGAAAAACGGCGAAGACTAGGCCGCGCTGTTGCGCGGACCATCGCGGAGAGTGGGTAACATGCGTAAGTACGCGCACGGCTACACGCGCGACACGATCGCGGCGGCGGCGACGCCGCCCGGCCGCGGGGGCATAGCCGTTGTGCGTATCTCCGGGCCAGGGGTTCCGCAAATTGCCCGACAAATTCTGCGGAAATTGCCGAGGCCCCGGATCGCAACGCTGCGGGATTTTCGCGGAGCCGATGGAGAACGTATCGATTCCGGAATCGCGTTGTATTTTCCGGAGCCGGAGTCCTTTACCGGGGAGCACGTGCTGGAGTTGCACGGTCACGGCGGCCCGCTGCCGGTTGCGGGCTTGATCGATGCGGCAATCGCTTTCGGTGCGAGACGCGCCCTGCCCGGTGAATTTACGAAGCGTGCGTTTCTGAACGACAAACTGGACCTCGTCCAGGCGGAAGCCGTCGCCGACCTCATAAACAGCGGCTCGCGACAGGCGGCGCGAGCCGCGTTGCGGTCGCTTTCCGGCGAATTCTCGGGCGCAGTCGACGCGCTTCAGGAGCAGCTCATTCGTCTGCGTATGCACGTCGAGGCGGCGATTGATTTTCCCGAGGAGGAAATCGATTTTCTCGCCGATGCTGGCTTGCGGCTCGCGCTGAAGGAATGTTCGGAATCCTTCGCCACGCTGACCAGGCGGGCACAAACAGGCCGATTGTTGCGCGACGGCTATTGCATGGTCATCGTCGGCCGCCCGAACGCGGGCAAATCGAGTCTCATGAACCGACTGAGCGGCGCGGAAACGGCAATAGTCACAGAGATTGCAGGCACGACCCGCGACATATTGCGCGAACAAGTGGATATCGACGGGCTGATCGTTGAACTCGTTGACACGGCGGGACTTCGAAACGATCCGGATCGCATCGAAGCCGAAGGTATTCGGCGCGCAAGAGACGCGATCCGCGGCGCCGATGCCGTGCTCTGGATCGCCGATGCTACGACAGGGGTCGACGTGGAGGCGGATCTCGCCGGGGAGGGCCTGCCGCAGGACGCCCCGCTTATCGTGGTGCGAAACAAAATCGATCTGACAAATGACGCCCCCGGGCTTGCCGAGGCGTCCCCGCCGACCGTCAATCTGTCGGCGAAAACCGGCGCGGGGCTCACTGCGCTGCGGCTGGCCATCTGTAACCTCGCGGGCTACCGGGACCTGGGTGAGGGCGCATTCACGGCGAGGCACCGGCACCTGGAGGCACTGGAGCGCGCAACACAACATTTCGACGCCGGAATCGTTGCTTTGCAGGAAAGCAATGCCGGCGAGCTATTGGCAGAAGAGCTGCGGCTCGCACAGCAGGCGCTGGGGGAGATAACCGGGACTTTCACCAGTGATGATTTGCTCGGACGCATCTTTTCCGAGTTCTGCATTGGCAAGTAATGTGCAAGGCGTTCAGACAATGTCACGGCGTGCCGCGAACGGCCGCGGACGTATTGAGTACCAGCTGAAAGCAACCGCGATACCGAATGCCGTATAGCAAAGTACGAATACCCACACCGGCGCACGGTAATACAGCAAGGCCTCGAGCCAGTGAGCAATGAACGAACCCGCATAAGGCGCATCGCCGGCGCGGTTACGCAGCGCAATCTCCAGCGTCGTCAACGGGCAAAGAACATCCAGCCACGATTGAAGGACGACCACTGCAATGGCGAGCAGGTGTGCCAGCCGGAACCAGGGGTTTCTGATCCACAACCAGCCGAGCGCCGCGCCGCAAAGAATCAGCACCAGGCCGAGCACGACAAAAACGACAAAAAGGGCGTGCAGCACCAGCACCGTGTCCGCGGCGAGGTGGTACAGGGCCTGGGTATTCACGGCACAACTCCGGGAGCCAGGTTCAGCTTCGGACCGATTCCATGGCTTTTTAGCAACAATTGGCGCACTATCATTTAACAATAACCGGATCGGCGTCAAATGTGTGACGTGCCTCGCGAAGAAGCCTTAGCGTTCGGTTATTGTGCGCACACTTGGGCAATCTCGGAGAACACCATGTATCGTTTTGTATCTTTTTTGCTACTAATCGGGCTTTCGGCCGGCGCTGCGGCGCAGGGCGCGCAAGGCAGTCCTGGGCTGAAATACACCTTCGCCGAAATCGGTTACGGCCAGGTCAGTTTTGACAGCCCGGACGTAGACGGCGATGGCTTCAGCATCGGCGGATCGTACGCCCTGACAGACGAGTTTCACCTTTTCGGCAATTATGGGACAACGGACCTCGATTTCGATATCGATGCCACGACTTTCGACCTGGGCTTCGGCTTCAACCGGCCGATTTCGAATAATATCGATGTCGTCGCGACTCTTTCGTATGTGTACGTCGAGTTTGACGCGCCGGGGTTCGGCTCGGAAGATGACAACGGCCTGGGCGCCGGTCTTGGCCTGCGGGCACTGGTCAATCCGCAGATCGAGCTGTTCGGTGGTGTCGAATACGTCGATCTGAGTGACAGCGGCAGCGATACCTCACTCGGCCTTGGCGCCCGCTACAACTTCAACGAACAGTTCGCGGTGGGCTTCGGCGGCAATTGGTCAGACGATGCCAGCAGCTACACGCTGACCGGTCGTATGTATTTCTAGACAGCAGAAGTTTTGCAGCAATCATGAACCGGGGCTCTGCCCCGGTTTTTTTTGGCTGCGGAACCAGACTCCACACAGGGCTTTGCAGAGCTGCGGTTTGCAGATGGCGGCGCCGGGCTTAACCCAGCAGGCCCTCGCGACGATACAGGCGCGCGCACAGCCACGCAGTCAGCGCGCCGGCCACAAGCGTGCCAATGACCGAAACCGCGACGTGCAGCGCGTCAATCGGTTCGTTCTTGATCATGCCGACCAGCAGCAGGTGCTGACTCAGGCTCGGTATCAGCATGAGTTCGGTGCTCGGGCGCACCTGCAGGATACTGACGATCAGTATCGGCAATGTCGGGGCGAGCAACACTGCGCCAACCCAGGTCTGCGCTTCCTTGTAACTGCGTGTAAAGGAAGCGACCAGCGTCATCAGCGACGCCCCGAGCAGGGTGAACGGCAGCAGCAGCAATAATGCGAACAACACCACGTCAGGCCCGAAGTTCGGCGTCATGCCGAGCTGCTCGAGCGGCAGAAACCGGAGCACGATCGCAAACGAGGCGAGGCTCAGCAGGCAGGACAGGGCCATGAAAAAGCAGGCCGCAAGTATCTTGCCGAAAATGAGCTGGTTGCGCTCGACCGGCAGACACAGCAGCGGCTCGAGTGAGCCGCGCTCGCGCTCGCCTGCCGTTGCATCGATGGCCAGATTCATGCCGCCGGTCAGCAGCGCGAACAGGAAGAAATAGCTGAGCATGCCGAGCAACATTCCCGAGCGACCGCTGGGCGTCGAAACGTCTACGATGTCGATATTCAGCGGTCGCAGCACGTCCGGACTGACGCCCCGGGCACTGAGGCGAATTCCGGCGAGCTCCTGGTTATACGATGCCAGCGCGCGAATGGCGCGGCGCGACTCACGCTCCGCCGTCGTGTTCGACTGGTCGGTCACGACTTCGATGGTTGCCGCCACCGAACGCGCGAGGTCGTCGCCGAACGTTTCCGAAATGATGACGACCACGTCGTGGCGGCCCGTCCTGACACCATCGATCGCCGCATCGCGATTGTCCGGTGCTTCGGACACGTTGATATTCTGGCTGGCGAGATAGGCTATCAGCGCCGGCGCATGCTCCCTGCCGATGACCGGCAAATCGAGGGCCTCGCCTTCGTTGCCGAGCTGCTGCTTCAGTGACAGGTTGATGACGAAGGCAAACAGAATCGGCCCGAACAATGGACCCATCAGCAGGGCGGAAAGGAGCGTACGCCGGTCGCGGAAATTGTCGGTGATTTCCTTGCGAATGACGACATTGATCGGCCTCATTCGCGTGCACCCGCTTTCTGTATCGCGTGTACGAATGCGTCTTCCAGGTCGTCGCACCCGGTAGCGTTGCGAATACCGTCCGGCGTGTTGTGCAGCGCGACTTTGCCGGAAGCGATGATAACTATCTCGTCACACAACGCCGCAACTTCCTGCATCACGTGACTGGAAAACAGTACGCATTTCCCTTGCGATTTCAGCAGGCGAATCAGTTCCCGCAGTGAGCGCGTTGCCATGACATCGAGGCCGTTGCTCGGCTCATCAAGTATGATGTTGCGCGGGCTGTGCACGAGGGCACGCGCGAGCGACACCCGCGTACGCTGGCCCTGGGAGAACCCCTTGCTGCGACGATCGGCAAAGGAGCCAATGTCCAGCTGTTCGATGACGCGCTGCACGCGTTCATCAATGGTTTCCCGATCCAGTCCGTACAACCGCGCGTAATACGCGATGTTCTCGCGCGCCGTCAGATGCGGATAAAGTCCGGATCCGTGCGGCAATGTGCCGATGCCGCGACGCGCCGCGAGACTGTCGGCAACGACATCGACGGAATCGATCGTTGCCCTGCCTGCGTCAGGCTTCAGGACGGTGTAAAGAATCCGGAGCGTCGTCGACTTGCCGGCACCATTAGGTCCGAGCAATCCGGTAATGCGGCCATCCTCGGCGCGGAAACTGACGCCGTCGACGGCTCTGATCGGTCCGAAAGACTTGTGCAGGTCCTCGACCGCGATCATGGAGCAGGTCCCGCGAAATCCAGAAAAAACGGCATGGCAAAGACGTGGTTGAAGCAGCTGTCGTCGAGGTCCGTAATGCTGGCGCTGTCGACAAACCGTCCGACGATATCGGGCATGCAACCGCGCATGACCTGTCCGTGGCCCTGGCGCGAACCGGTCAGGTGTTTGACATTGCCAAGCGTGGCGGCGACCTGGTCCGCATAGTAGGGCGGTGTAATCGGATCGGCCTCGCCGGACAGCAGCAGCACCGGCTTGTCGCTGACCAGCGGCGTCCTGAGATCGTCATCGATGACCCCCCGCGGCCAGACGGAGCAGATTGCCTCGAGCGCATCCGCCTGCATCGGGCCGATGTAGGTTTGCTCCAGTGCATCGCGACTGATGGCGTTGCTGTCGATGTACGGTACGTCTTCGGTGCAGACAACCGCGTTGTGCATGCCGAGGCTCAGCGCATCGTCCATCCTTTCTGCAATCATCAGAAACTGCGCGGCAAGGGGCGCGTAGTTGCCGTTAGCGGCTTCGTGCACGAGCAGTGGAATGAGCGCAACCGAATTCGGGTGATAACTCAGCATGCGAATGGCCCCAGCCAGCTCGCCCGCGCCGAACGAGACCTGTTGCAGTTTTCCGCTGAGCGGATTCGGCAGTTCAAGCGTCACGGGTTGCGCGGTCAACGATTGCCCGAGCGACGCAAACTCGTCGCGGACGTCGGGGAAGCGCTCATGGCAGGGGGCGCTTTCCGCGCAACGATCGAATATGGAGTCCAGGGCTTTCTGCGCTTCCATCGCAATCACCGGACCCAGCGCGAGCGAAGGCGGCACGACACCGTCGAGTATCATGGTGCGTGTCGTGGCGGGATAACGTCGCAGGTAGTGCTGGGCAACTCGCGTGCCATAGGACACGCCGTAAAGGTTGAGCTGCGGAATGTCGAGGGCTACTCGCAGCGCCTCGAGGTCCTGCACGGCAACGCTGGTTGTGAAGAATCTCGGGTCATGCGGCAGAGCAGCGAGGCAGGCCTGTGTTTCGGCAACGGTCTGCTCGATCGAGAACTGTCCTTCGATAAGTTCATCACTGATCGCACAATCCATCGTCGCCGAATCGCCGGTGCCACGCTGGTCCATGAGCAGGATGTGCCGCTTGCGCCGTACTTTCTCGAAGGCCGCGGCATAGCCCGCATAAAACTGTATGGAGCCCTGGCCCGGACCCCCGGCAACGGACACCAGCGGATCGGGCTCCGGATCCAGGCTTAGCGCCGGCACCAGCGCTACCCGCAAAGCGAGCTGCGGAGAATCGGGATCGGCCGGATTCACCGGGCGCATCAGCGTGCCACAGCGCGCCTGGATCCCCGGGTACCCGTCGTCAACCCGAATGCGGCAATCGTCAAGTTCGAGTGTCGCGCTTCCGTGTGCCGGCTGCGCCGTCGCGGCGCCCGCTGCGATGGTGGCGAGCAGGATGATCGGGACCAATACCTTCAATTCGACTCCGGGATTCTGCGCGGTGCTGAGCGCGTCGCTATCTTGGTGGCTCATTCCCGGCGTGTAAAGCGCTGTGGCGTCTGCTGCCGGCCACCATTAGAATGGCGGCCCCCGGGACTTGGCTGTTTTTTGATCAATGTCTGCAGATCGGCAATTCGATGTCATCGTCATCGGCGGCGGCCACGCCGGCACGGAAGCATCCCTTGCTGCCGCGCGATCCGGTGCGCGGACACTGCTCGTGACACAGAACATCAATACGCTGGGGCAAATGAGTTGCAATCCGGCTATCGGAGGCATCGGCAAAGGCCACCTGACCCGAGAAATCGATGCCATGGGCGGCGCAATGGCACAGGCGATCGATCGGGCCGGGATTCAGTTTCGCATGCTCAATGCAAGCAAGGGCCCGGCGGTTCGCGCGACCCGTGCACAGGCCGATCGGCAGCTCTACCGCCAGGCAATCCGCGCGATGCTGGAAAGCCAGCCGGGACTTTCGATCTTTCAGCAATCGGTCGAGGATCTCCTGCTCGAGCAAGGCCGTGTCGTTGGTGTCAGGACCGGTTTGGGACTGGAATTTATTGCCCGAAGCGTGGTGCTCACTGTCGGCACGTTTCTCGGCGGACGAATTCTTACCGGGCGCAGCGAACAGTCGGGCGGACGCGCTGGCGACCCGCCGTCCAACGCTCTTGCAGCGCGCTTGCGTGAATTGCCATTCCGCGTCGCCAGGCTGAAGACCGGCACGCCGCCGCGCCTCGATGGCCGCACGCTGGATTACACGGTCATGCAGCCGCAGCCCGGCGACGAGCCCGTGCCGGTGTTTTCCTTCATGGGCCGGCGCAGCCAGCATCCACGCCAGGTAAATTGCCACATCACGCGTACCACCAGCGAGACACACGACGTCATTCGAGGCGCGCTGTCCGAATCGCCGATGTACGCCGGCATCATCGACGGCATCGGCCCGCGTTACTGCCCGTCTGTAGAAGACAAGGTCGTGCGCTTTGCAGACCGTGATGCACACCAGATATTCGTCGAGCCGGAAGGATTGAACACCCACGAGGTTTACCCGAACGGCATTTCGACCAGCCTGCCGTATGACACGCAGCTGCGATTCGTGCGCACGATACCGGGCTTCGAACGCGCACACATAACACAGCCCGGGTACGCCATCGAATACGACTATTTCGATCCGCGCGATCTTCGACCGACACTGGAAACAAAATATGTCGCGGGCCTGTTCTTTGCCGGCCAGATCAACGGCACGACCGGTTACGAGGAAGCGGCAGCACAGGGGCTGCTCGCCGGCATCAATGCATCCCGTTTTTCCCAGCACAAGGAAGGTTGGTATCCGGCACGCAGCGAAGCCTACATCGGCGTGCTGGTCGACGACCTCACTACGCGCGGCGTAAGCGAACCGTACCGGATGTTTACCAGCCGCGCCGAGTACCGGCTGCTGTTGCGTGAGGACAATGCGGATTCGCGCCTCACTCCTGTAGCTCGTGAACTCGGACTGGTGGACGACGCACGCTGGCAGCAGTTCGAGCGCAAGCGGGAAATCGTGGCTACCGAACAACCGCGGCTTGCCGCGGCGTTTGTGCACAAGGCGAATCTTACGGATGCGGACCGGCAAATTGTCGGTGAGTCGTTTCACCGCGAATGCAGCGCCGCGGATCTGTTGCGACGACCGGAGTTCGGCTACGACGACGTAGTGCAGCTGTCAGCGGTCGGCGGCGGACACTGGCGCGGCGATATGACCGAAGAGCTTGCAGAGCAGATTGCCGTGCAGCTCGAAGTGCAGGCGAAGTATGCCGGCTACATCGACCGCCAGGAACGCGAAATCGAAAGGCAGTCGAAGCAGGAGACGTTGCAACTACCGGAGGATTTCGATTACGCGACAGTCAGCGGGCTGTCACACGAGGCCCGCCAGAGGCTGGAAGCCGTCCGGCCGTGTACCCTCGGACAGGCCTCGCGTCTCGAGGGCGTGACCTCGGCAACCATCTCGCTATTGCTCATATACCTGAAGAAGCGTCAGTTTCGACGCAGCGCGTAAACCGGAAACCGGGGCCAGACCTCGATTGATTTCCCCGGCACCCGCGAGCTGCCGCCCAGGCATCGAAAATTGTGATCTGACCCCGATCCAGCGTGCGGTACGGTATCCTCTCCAGCTGTTTGAGTCCACGGGAGGCGTTGCGTTGCTCATGCGCCAGACAGGCAGCCGTAGCCATCATCGTTTGTGGATGGCGTTCTTTGCGTTGCTTGTGCTTGCCGCAGGCGTCACGTTGCTGGTTGATGACCGGCCGGAAATCCCTGCGCCACCGGTATCCGTGCTCAATCGCTCTCTTGCGACCGAGCCCGAATCACTGGACCCGCACAAGGTGCGCACCAAGCAGGCGGGCGATGTTCTGCGCGACATCGGCGAAGGACTCGTCGGATACACGGAAAGCGGCGAATTGATCCCGACCGGCGCCGGGCGCTGGGAGATCTCCGACGACGGCCTGGCCTACCGTTTTGTCCTGCGACCGGATGCGCGCTGGTCAAGTGGCGATACGGTGACCGCGGAGCACTACGTATACTCGTTTCGTCGTCTGATCGATCCGGCAACGGCGGCCTTCTATGCGGAAGTGTTGATAGATCTCGAGAATGCCGCGGAAATCCTTTCCGGAGAACTGCCGGTGGATGCGCTTGGCGTCTCGGCAACAGGCGAATTCGAGTTAACCGTACGCCTCAAACGACGAGTCCCGTATTTTCTTTCGTTGCTGACCTATCCCGCAGCTTACCCGGTTCATCCGGACCTCATGCGGCAACACGGTGAAGCCTACGCACGTCCCGGAAACCTGCCGAGCAACGGAGCCTACATCCTGAAAAACTGGGTCGTAGGATCGGTCATCGAGCTTGCGCGAAACCCGATGTTTCGCGACAACGCGAATACGGCAATAGACGTAGTGAACCACCATGTCGTAATCGATGCGGGCACAGAACTGAATCGATATCGTGCCGGTGAACTGGATATCACCGGCAACGTTCCGCCCGAAGCCTTCGCGGAAGTGCAGCGTGAAAGGCCCGGAGAGCTGCGGGTATCGCCGTACCTCAGCGTGTATTTCTACGGTTTCAACCTCACCCGCCCGCCATTCCGCGACAACGTGCAACTGCGAAAAGCGCTATCGATGGCAATCGATCGCGAGGAGCTCGTGAGCAAGATCACCGGCCGCGGCGAACAGGCCGCTTACGGATGGGTTCCGCCTGGAGTGGATAACTACGAACCGCGACAGTTCTTCTACGCCTCGCTCGGTAGGGAGGAGCGCGAAGCGGCGGCAGAACGCATGTACCAGGAAGCCGGATTCGGCAGGGAGAACCAGGCACAGATCGAGCTGCGCTACAACACATCCGACGTCACGCAGCGGATTGCGCTCGCCATTCAGGGCATGTGGCGTGATGTGCTGGGGCTTGAAGTCAAACTGATCAACGAGGAGCAGCAGGTCCTTTTGTCGAACATTCGGGCCATGCAGGTCACGCAGGTATTTCGCACGGCGTGGACCGGAGACTACAACGACGCCAACAGTTTTCTGTACCTGTTCAGGAGCGACAGTCCATCCAACCTGTTCGGCTACCGCAACGAGGAATTCGACGCGCTGCTGGAACAGGCAGCAAACCAGGCGGACCTGACGCGCCGGCGTTATTTTCTTGAAGAGGCGGATCGCGTTCTGCTTGCCGATCATCCGGTCCTGCCGATCTATTTCTATGTCAGCAAACACCTCGTCAATCCGCGCGTGCGCGGCTGGGGAGACAATGTGCTGGATTATCATTACAGTCAGTACCTGAGTTTCGCCGACCAACCCTGAAACCAGGTACACATCGAGAATGCTGCGCTATGCCCTGATGCGCGTCGTAAGCGCAATCCCGACTTTGTTTCTGGTAGTGCTGGTCGCATTCCTGATGGTGCGTGCGGCACCCGGCGGCCCGTTCGATACGGATCGTGTCCTGCCGGCAGATATAGCTGCCAACATCGAACGCGCCTATCACCTTGACGAACCGCTTCCCGTGCAGTTTCGCCGATACCTGTCCGGTGTACTGCGAGGCGATTTCGGCCCCTCCTTTCGTTACAGCGATTACTCGGTGGCGGAACTCGTTCGTGCAGCGTTGCCGGTGTCAGTCCGGCTCGGCCTGCTGGCAATCGTGGTGGCGCTTGTGGCCGGCATCGCCGCCGGACTGATCGCCGCATTGCGCAGGAATACCATGACCGATCGCATCGTGAGTGCCGTCGCAATGACCGGAGTGTCGGTGCCGGTCATTGTGGTCGCCCCGCTGCTGGTGCTGTTCTTTGCCGTGAATCTCGCCTGGTTTCCGGCGGGGTGGAGCGGCAGCCAGGGGCCGACCCGCTGGGTCATGCCGGTCATTGCGCTGGCGCTGCCGCAAATTTCCTTCATCACCCGCATTACGCGCAGCAGCATGATCGAGGTACTCGAAAGCGAATTCATTCGCACCGCGAGAGCACAGGGCCTTGGAACCGCAACGATCGTCCGATATCACGCAATGAAACCGGCGCTTCTGCCATTGCTTTCCTATCTCGGCCCGGCGATAGCGGGCATCGTGACCGGCGCGATCGTCGTCGAGCAAATTTTCGGCATTCCCGGGCTGGGCAGGCTATTCGTGCAAGGCGCGCAGAATCGCGATTTCACGCTGGTGCTCGGTCTCGTCATTCTGTACGCGACCGTCATTATTCTCCTTAACCTGGTCGTAGACCTGCTCTATGGCGTCCTCGACCCGCGAGTCCGGCGATCGTGAGCGCCCGGGCGGCTATCCGGCAATTTGCCGCGGCGGCCGGCAGCAACCGGCTCGTTGCAGGTAGCCTGCTGACCGTTATCGTGATCGCCGTCGTTGCAATCGTCGGTCCTCTTGTCAGCCCGCATGGCCACATCGGCACCAATCTCGATGAACGCCTGCTGGCGCCGTCGCTGTCGTCATGGCATCTGTTCGGCACAGACGATCTCGGCCGCGATCTGTTTGTCCGCACACTTGCCGGGACGCAAGTAACGCTGCTGGTGGCCGTTGTGGCCAGTGCCGTAAGCCTGCTGATCGGGGTGTCATACGGCGCAATCGCGGGATTCCTCGGCGGCGCGGTGGATGCCGTCATGATGCGCATCGTCGACGTACTGTACGCATTGCCGTACATCTTTTTTGTCATCCTGCTGATGGTCGTGTTCGATCGCAGCCTGCTGCTCGTTTTTATTGCGATCGGTGCTGTCAACTGGCTCGACATGGCGCGCATCGTGCGTGGCCAGACGATGAGTCTCAAGGAGCGCGAGTTCGTGCAGGCAGCGCGGCTCATCGGTGTATCACGTTTCGCGATCATACTGCGGCACATCACACCGAACCTGTTTGGCACGGTAATCGTATACATCACGCTGACGATTCCGCAGGCGATATTGATGGAGTCCTTTCTGAGCTTTCTGGGACTCGGCGTTCAGGAGCCGGATGCATCGCTCGGCACGTTGGTGAACGCCGGCGCCAGCCACATGGAACAGGCGTCATGGATGCTGCTTGCACCGGCTTCGCTGCTTGCGCTCCTGCTGTTCTGTTTCAATTTTCTGGGCGATGGGCTGCGCGATCTCGCCGATCCGCGAAAGCAGAAATGATGGCCGGCTCCGCAGACAGGGCGCTGCTAGAGGTTCGCGATCTGAGTGTCAGCTACGGTGGCATCGTAGTTGTCGACAAGCTGAGTTTTGTGATGCGCTCGCGCGAAGCGCTGAGCCTGGCCGGGGAGTCCGGATCGGGCAAATCGCAGACAGCGCTGGCAATCATGGGGTTGTTGCCGCCCAATGCAATGGTCAGCGGTGAGGTTCTGTTTGAGGGGCAAAACCTGATCGGTGCCGGGAATGCGTTGCTCAACGAATACCGTGCACGTCGTATGGCGATGATTTTCCAGGACCCGCTGGCAGCGTTGAATCCCTACATCAGCATCGGCCAGCAACTGCGACGCATCCTGATCGATCACGGGCTGGCCGATCCTCGCGAGGCAAGCCGGCGCGCGCTCGATATGCTGAAGCGTGTCGGACTTCCGGATGCAGAACGGCAGTATCGCGCTTACCCGCACGAATTGTCGGGCGGGATGCGGCAGCGGGCGCTGATCGCGTCCGCACTGATCGCCGAACCGGAATTGCTGATAGCCGATGAACCAACCACCGCACTCGACGTGACGGTGCAGGCCCAGATACTGCGACTGCTGGCCGAGCTCCGACGGGAGAACAACATAGCCCTGCTGCTTATTACACACGATCTCGGCGTCGTATCGACCAACAGTGAGCGGCTCATCATCATCGACAAGGGTCGGCTGCTGGAACAGGGTGCCACGCGCGAGCTTCTTGCCAATCCGTCACAGCGACGCACAGCACAAATGGTGATGGCAGCCGGTGGATTCCAGAGCGCGAGCGCACCGCGCGTGTCGGGATCGCCGGACGGCCGTCGGCAGGAACTGCTCGAAGTCGAAAACCTGTCGGTGACCTATGCCGAGCGGCCGCACGGCCGGCGAAGGAAACTGCACGCTGTACAGGACGTCAGCCTGTCCGTCGGGACGGGCGAAACGGTTGCCATCGTCGGCGAGTCGGGCTCCGGGAAGAGCAGCCTGGCCCGAGCCATCGTCGGTCTGCTGCCGGAAGCTGCCGGGAAAGTCAGCCTGCTTGGAGGGACGTTGCAGCCCCTGGTCGGGTCGCGTTCGAAAGGTACGCGGCGCCAGGTACAGATGGTTTTTCAGGACCCGGCCGCATCGCTCGACCCGGCGATGATCATCGGCAGTATTGTCGCCGAACCGCTGCGGGTACACGAACCGTCGCTGTCGCGCGCCGGGCGCGAAAGTGCCGTGGCAAAGATGCTGGTGCGTGTCGGGCTGACGCCTGAGCTGACAGGTCGCTATCCGCACGAAATCTCGGGCGGCCAGGCGCAGCGCGTCGCCATAGCCCGCGCGCTGATCATGAAGCCAAAGATGCTCATTTGCGACGAAGCGGTAGCTGCGCTCGACAGCTCGGTGCGGCAGGAAATACTCGGGCTGTTGCAGGCCGAGCAGCAGCGCTCGTCATTATCGCTGCTGGTTATCACGCACGACCTCTCGGTGGTGCAACAACTCAGTCACCGGGTCCTGATCATGTACATGGGCCGGCTGATCGAGATGACCGGCGGTCACGAGCTCTTCCGGCGCCCGCGACATCCGTACACGCGGCTGCTGCTGGATTCGACTCCACTGGCACAGCGATCATGGGCACCGCCGGTGGCTCCCAACACAGGCGAACCGGCGTCGATACTCAATCTACCGACGGGTTGCGTGTTTCATCCGCGCTGCGTGTACGCGGTCGATCGATGCCGGGAGCAGCGGCCGGAACTGGCGCAGGCCGGCGCCGTTGTCGTTGCCTGCCACCGCGCCGCGGAGCTGGACCTGTCGGTGTAAACGCCGTTTCCTGCAAGCCGGGACGCAGCATGCATGTTCCTGACAGCGCTAAGGTATGGCCGGACTCGGCAGGGCGGCAGCCGCCTCGGCTGTTTTCTCGTGGCGCCCGGCCAGCAGCAGGTAGACCACAGGCACTACGAACAGCGTGAATACCGTGCCAAAGCTCATGCCGCCGACGATGACCCAACCGATCTGGTGTCGCGCTTCGGCGCCCGCGCCCGTTGCGAGCGCCAGGGGCACGGCCCCGAGCACCATGGCGCCGGTCGTCATCAGGATCGGCCGCAAGCGCTGGCTGGCCGATTGCAGCACGGCGTCGCGTTTTGCTTTGCCCTGTGCGCGCAACTGGTTGGCAAACTCCACGATGAGGATGCCGTGCTTGGAGATCAGCCCGACCAGCGTAACTGCGC
The DNA here is from genome assembly GCA_964465665.1 of uncultured Woeseiaceae bacterium. Taxonomy (GTDB): domain Bacteria; phylum Pseudomonadota; class Gammaproteobacteria; order Steroidobacterales; family Woeseiaceae; genus JAKEGN01. The sequence continues at coordinate 10,700 of CAYXKM010000085.1, read as the reverse complement.
CGATCTGCGTGTAAATGTTCCACGAGCCGTTGACCTCCCACAAGCCGGCCGCATTTCCCTTGTTAAGCAAAGCAAGGCAGAGGAAAGCGCCGAACATTGCGAGCGGCACGGAGACGAGGATGATCAGCGGATCGATGAAACTTTCGAATTGCGCCGACAACACGAGATAAATGAAGATCAGTGAAAGCGCCATCAGCATGAATGCGCTCGCGGATGACTCACGAAACTCGCGGGACTGTCCGGACAAGTCGTACAACGCATCGGGCGCCACTTCGTCGAGTGCGTCCTCCATCCACTCGAGCGCTTCGCCCAGCGTATAGCCTGGGCCGAGACCCGCGGTTACCGTGGCCGATCGCAATTTGTTGAAGTGATTGAGCTCGGTTGCGGCAACTGTTTCGGTCACGGTTGCGAGATTCTGCAGCTGCACCATCTGGTCGTTGGCGCCGCGGACGAAAATATTGCTGAGGTCGTTCGGGGTGCGCCGAGCTTCGTCTTCGATCTGTACGATGACGTCGTATTGCTCCGAGCCGCGCTTGAAGCGAGTGACATTGCGCCCGCCGAGCATGGTTTCGAGGGTGCGGCCGACGGCACCGACACTCGCGCCAACGGCGGATACCTTCTCGCGGTTGATGTCGATCTTCAGTTCCGGTTTGTTGAGCTTGAGATCCGAATCGGGATTGGTCAGTCGCGGGTTCTCCGCCATTTTCACTACCAGCCGCTGCACCAACTCGTCCAGTTCCTCCCAAGTCAGCGTGCTCTGCACGACGAAACTCACCGGCTGGCCGAATCCCCGCTGGCCCAGCGGCGGCGGAGTTATCGGAAAAGCCATCAGGCCGGCGACGCTGGAAAATTGCGGAAACAGGCTTTGGGCGATCTGTTGCGAACTCCGTTCGCGCTCGGCCCAGTCTTCAAGACCGATAAAGGTGACGACATTGGTAACGCCGTTGAAACCCGTAAAACCGAAATGCCGCTTTCGCTCAGGGACGTCCGCAAGAAAGCTTTCCAGCTGCTGCGCATATCGATCGGTGTACTCGATGGTCGCGCCTTCAGGGGCGGACCCGAAGCCTATAATGATGCCCTGATCCTCCGCCGGTGCGAGTTCCTCGGGCAACGACAGGAAAAACAGGCTCATTGCGGCAATGATTCCTGCCGCAGTGCCCAGCACGATCCACTGGCGCGACAGCAGCCGGTCGAGCAACCCGTGGTAACCACGATCGAGCGCGCGCAGCACGCGCTCGCCGAAATCGAAGAGCGCGCCATGCCGAGGTTCGTGGCGCAGCAATTTCGAACACATCATCGGCGACAGCGTCAGCGCCGTGAACCCTGAAACGATGACTGCGCCTGCCAGGGTCAAGGCAAATTCGATGAACAGTTTGCCACTACGCCCGGTGGAAAACGCGAACGGCAGGTACACGGCAGCCAGCGTGATGGACATTGCCACGATGGCAAACGCAATCTCGCGGCTGCCGGTGAGCGCTGCTTTCATCGGTGCCATGCCGTTTTCGATGTGCCGGTATATGTTCTCGAGCATGACAATGGCGTCGTCCACGACAAGACCAATAGCGAGAACCATGGCGAGGAGCGAGAGCGTATTGATGGTGAAACCAAACAGGTACATCAGCGCAAACGCACCGATCAGAGAGACCGGAATCGTTACCAGCGGCACCAGCACCGCGCGCCAGTTCCTGAGGAACAGGAAAATAACCAGCACGACCAGCAACACGGCTTCGAGAACGGTGACATAGACTTCTTCAATGGATCTGTCGATGAATACCGTCGTGTCATGCGCCATCTCGACTTTCATACCATCCGGCAGGGTCCGGGTTATCTCCGGTAACATGACTTTCAGGGCATTCGAAATTTCCAGCGGGTTCGCAACGGCCTGTTTGACTATGCCAAGCGGCACTGCATTGCGGCCGTTGAAGCGGGCCCGAAAGCGCGAGCTGTCCGCACCAAGCTCGATGCGTGCCACATCCCCGAGCCGCACCAGGAATTTGTCCGTCTCCTTGATCACGATATTCGCGAATTGCTGCGGTTCGCGAAGATCAGTCTCCGCCAGCACAGTAAATTCCCGTTCGCTGCTTTCGACGCGCCCGGCAGGTGTCTCGATATTCTGCGAACGCAGCGCCGCCTCGATGTCCTCGGGGGAAAGCTCGTAACCCGCCAGGCGGTCCGGGTCCAGCCATATGCGCATGGCATAGCGGTTGCCGTAAACCTGAGCTTCGGCAACTCCCGGTATCGTCTGGATGCGATCCTTGACCAGGCGGGTTGCGACGTCCGCTATCTCGATCAGGTCGTGGCGATCCGAGGAAAAGGCGAGGTAGATGATTGGCTGCGCGTCGGCCTCCTGCTTCTGCACAATCGAATCGTCGGCTTCCTGCGGCAGCGCACTACGCGACTGCGCAACCCGGTCGCGCACGTCACTCGCGGCGGCATCGGCATCCCGATCCAGCCGGAAACGCACCGTGACCTGGCTGCTTTCCGCGCGGCTGATTGATTGAATGTAGTCGATCCCCTCGATCCCCGAGAGCGCATCCTCTATGGGTTTTGTGATCTGCGACTCGATGACCTGTGCGTTCGCGCCCGGATAACTCGTGAATACGGACACTATTGGCTCGTCGACGTTGGGGATCAGCCGGACTGCCAGGCGTTCGTAGCAGATGAGGCCCACCAGCAGGATGACGAGGTTCATCACCGTGGCAAGTACCGGGCGTTGAATGGAAAGCGCTGGTAATTGCATGGCTGTCCTAATTACCTGCGGCGGAAACCGGAGTCTGCGTTTGCACGGGAGCGCCTTCGTAGAGCTTCATCTGGCCGGCGGTGACTACGGTCTCGCCAATGGCAAGCCCGGATAATATCTCGACCTGCCCCGGCAATCGCTCACCGAGAGTGACCTTGCGCTGATGTGCCTTGCCATCGATGACCACATACACGGTCTTTTCCTGGCCGATGGGCCATATGGCCTCCTCCGGCAACAGCAATGCGTCGGTCTTTTCCGCCAGCGTCACACTGACCCGCACGAAGAATCCGGGCCGAAGTTTCAGTGACGGATTCGGCAGGCTGGCGCGTGCTGCAACGCTGTGGCCGGCTACGTCTATACGCGGCGACACCGCCGTAATCATCCCGTCGAAGGTTTCACCGGGATAGGCGTCCACGGTCACCGAGACGGATTGGCCGGCGGAAATTTTTGGCAGCAGCGTTTCCGGTACGCTGAACTCGACCCGCAACGGATCGAGTTGCACAACGTCGACGACAGCTTGTCCGATCGTTGCGTAGTCGCCGATGTTGATTTCGCGCAAGCCGACAAAACCATCGAACGGTGCGCGAATGACGGTCTTCGACAACTTTGCCTGCGACGACAGCAATCGGGCCACGTCCACGTTCATGTTGGCCTCAGCAGCATCGTAGTCGTTCGCCGAAATCAGTTTTTTGGCGTACATTTCGCGTGCGCGCTCGAACGCGGCGGTGCTGCGCTCGGCATTGGCACGTGCTTCGTTGACTTCGGCCTCGAGGACTGTCGCCTCGATGGAGAACAGCTTGTCGCCTTTGCGTACCCGCTGGCTTTCGGCAAAGTGCACCTCAAGAATTTGTCCGGGGACTTCCGCGCGAAGCACAGCCGATGCTTCGGCCAGCAAAGTGCCGACGGCGCGTACCGAGGCCTGCATTGCTGAGCCCGTGACCTGCACCGTTTCGACCGTGGTGGGGAATCCGCCTTGTGCTGCGGCCAGCGTTGCCACCGCACATAGCGATATGACGAAAGTTCTGGCGATTAGCATGTGATTCCTGTTATTTGACGCCGTTCAAGGACCGGTCATGCGGTCGCTACACAGGGTCTTTGACCGTCCGGGCTCGAACGGTTCGATTTGTATTCTAACCCCGGGACGCGCTAACGAACTGCCTCCGGGGTCACTGGCCTGGAAAGGGCATCGGCAGCGGCGCGCCGTTTACCGTCAGCAGTCCGGCGGCAAACTCCGCCTGCATGCGGTATACGTCGCCGTCCGGTATCAGGAATCCCATGTCGATGAGGCTGCCCGCTTCCGGGTTCATCTCCAGGCCCATCTCGACCAGGGCCTGCGGCACGCTGATATCCGCAGACGCTGTGGTTGCCATGATGATGGCTGGCCAGGAAAATGCGCCGCTCGACTCGGTCAGCTCCAGGGCCAGTTTTGAACGGATATCGCCCTGCGGAAGGGCAAAGTCGAGCTTGTCGAGACGGATTTCCCCGCCGCGGGCAAGCAACGATTCGAAGTCTTTCTGTATGACGGAGAACAGGTCACCGAGCGCCGCCTCGGGATCAGCCGCGGCGCGCGCCTCGTTGAGTGCTTTCGAAATGCGGCCAAGCGAGGCGGCATCGAGGCCGTTGACCACGGCATCGATCGAAACGCCGATGTCACCAAACGCGGGAATGGCCAGCTTCTCCAGCGACATCCGCGACTGTGCATTCACGTCGTTGCCATCGACCGACGAACGTCCATTGAGGTCGAATCTCTCAAAGCCGCTCATCGGACCGGCGGGACCGGCAACAGCGAACGTCTCGATCGCCATGGCGATATCCCCGACCGGAAAACCGAAATCCGTCTGGGTCTGTCGCGCGTCGATGGTCAGTAACCCGACCTCGGCACTGCTCTCACCGGCACGGTACGACCAGGGCTGAATCTCGCCCTTGACCGACAGTTCGCGATGACCCTTGCTGGCGGCAAACTGCAGGTCGGCGCCAGACCAGGTTGCCGTTCCGCCGTCATCACTGCGCGACCCCGCCTCAAGCAGGTATTGCCCGGTTGTGTCACCACCGAGACTCGTCTCGCTGACGATCGTGCCAGGCAGCTCGATTACGTTGCCCTGGCCGTCGTCGAAATGAAGCGTAGAAACCATGCGGGCGAGCCCGGGCTTCAGCGACCCGGACGACAGCGACATCGAACTCACCGGCACTATGCCGTGATCGAATCGTGTGTCGATAATGATCGATGGCATGCCGTCGCCACCCGCGGCCGGCATGCCGACGTGACGCAGCGAAACGCGGTGTCGTCCTTCGGACGTGAACCAGCCGCGATTGAATTTCTCGGTAGTCACCACGACATCCGGGCTGTCGGTTCTGGCTTGTTCTATACCCTGTTCCAGGTTCCGTTCTGCAAGCCTGCCGACGATGCCCGGCGAAATCAGGACGACGAGCGCCAGTATTACCAGCGTGACGACGATGGAGCGTTTCACTTGTAGCCTCGCGAAGATTGCGGAATGCGCGGGAATGCTAGCACGAGCCGACATGCCATGCCGCGCCGGGGGTCCCGCAGTGGCAGGCTGGCATTCGATTCAGACTGTCTCTACCATTACGTGCTCTGATGGTGCGCCATGGAATTGTCAGGCCAATAATTACTGTGATAACAAAGACTTACAGTGCGATCACGCTGCTGATACTGCTGCAGGCCGGTATGCTGCTTGCGCAACCTGTTTGGGCAGAGGACGCCGCCGGGCAAGGCGCTGTTGTCGCCTATACCTGCATGGGTTGCCACGGCATCGAGGGTTACCGCAATGCGTATCCGTCGTACCGGGTGCCACGACTCGGCGGACAGAAAAGCGCGTACATCAAATCGGCCCTCATCACCTATCGCAACGGAGACCGGCCGCACCCGACCATGCAGGCGCAGGGCGGGAGCTTAAGTGACGAGGACATCGACCACCTTGCGAACTGGTTTGAATCGAAGGGAACGGCCAGCGACGATGTCGAAGCCGACGACGTTGCTGGATTCGCTCCCGCTCAAGTGTGTGTAACCTGCCACGGCGTTGCCGGAGCCGCGATGACACCCGACCCGCCGGTGCTGTCGGGACAGCAGGAAGACTACCTCGTGCACGCCCTCCGCCAATACAAGGACGGCAAACGCACCGGCAACGTGATGGCAGCGTTTGCTGCGGGCCTGAGCGACGCAGATATCGCGACGATTGCATCTTTCTATGCGTCGCGGGACGGCCTGATCACACCGGACAAGGACCGGTAGTTACCCGGACCCCCATGCCGGAGCACGCGGCCCGGACGACCACGCTTGGCGACGGCATCACGGCGATCGATACTGATTTCGTCCGCCCGTTGCTGGACGCGAGCCACTTGATCGTCGAGAACGGACGCGGCGCGTTTGTCGATACCGGCGTCAATCACAGCGTTCCGCGCCTGGTCGATGCGCTGCGGCAGGCAGGTGTGGATCCATCCGATGTCGAGTTCGTATTCCTGACACACATTCACCTCGACCACGCGGGCGGCGCCGGACGTCTGATGCGAGAGCTGCCGAACGCAGTGGCCGTAGTGCATCCCCGTGGCGCGCCGCACATGATCGACCCTGCGCGTTTGATCGAGGGTTCGAAGGCAGTGTATGGCGAGGCCGCATATCAAAACATGTACGGCGAGATCGTCGCGATCGATTCCGACCGCGTCGTCACAGCCGGCGACGGGGAGGTCTTCGAGCTTTCCGGGCGGCCGCTGCAATGCATCTACACCGAGGGACATGCCAGGCATCATTACTGCCTGTCCGACCCGCGCTCGACTGGCGTGTTCACCGGGGACAGTTTCGGTATTTCCTATCGCGAACTCGACACGATCAAAGGTGAGTTCATTTTTCCGACGACCACACCCGTGCACTTCGATCCGCCGGAGGCGCACAAAGCGATCGACCGCATCATGGCGGAGCAACCGCGGCAACTTTATCTCACGCACTACAGTCGCGTGACCGATCTCGAGCGGCTTGCTGATGACATGCACCGGCGAATCGATGATTTCGTCGCGATGGCGAAACGGCACGCCAACGACGCAAACCGCACCGGATGCATGCACACGAGCATGTTCCGCTACCTCTACGATGAGCTGCGCGAGCACGGATTTGCCGGCGACGCGGACCGGTTGCATGCAATAGTCGATACCGACATCGGCCTTAACACCATGGGACTTGAGCACTGGCTCGATCAACAGCGACAATGAGGCTGAGTCTTTCGGAAAACCTACAATGAAAAAGTTTCGTGCTTTCAGGATCGACCAGCAGGAAAAGGCCATCGTTGCGGGATTTGCCGAGATGTCACTTGATGACCTGTCGCCGGGCGAGGTAGTGATCAAAGTCAGCCATTCGACCATCAACTACAAGGACGCCCTCGCCGCAACCGGCAAGGGGCGGATACTCCGCAGCTATCCGTTGGTCGGCGGCATCGATCTCGCGGGCACGGTCGTGAGTTCGGACGACGCAAGATTCCGCAAGGGCGACAAGGTACTGGTCAACGGTTGCGGTCTCAGTGAAACCCGTGACGGCGGTTACGCAGAATACGCGCGTGTGCCGGCGGAGGCGGTTGTGCCGATTCCCGATGGCATGACAACTACGCAGGCGATGCAGATCGGTACCGCCGGCTACACCGCTGCGCTGGCGGTTCATCGGCTGGAACAGAACGGCCAGAGGCCGGAAAACGGCCCGGTTGTGGTGACCGGTGCCACCGGCGGTGTCGGCAGCGTTGCCATCGACATGCTGGCGGGCCGCGGCTACGAGGTTGTGGCGCTGACCGGAAAAGCACAGCAGTCCGCGTACCTGAAGGGCATCGGCGCCAGCCGCATTCTTTTGCGGAGCGAACTCGATCTCGGCAAACGGCCGATGGAAACGGCACAATGGGCAGGAGCGATCGACAACCTCGGTGGTGAGTACCTCGCCTGGCTGACTCGCACAATGAACTACGGCGGCAACATCGCGAGCATCGGACTTGCAGCCGGTTTCGAGTTGCACACGACCGTCATGCCGTTCATTCTGAGGGCTGTATGCTTGCTCGGCGTCAACTCTGTCGATACTCCGCGCGATCTCAGACTCGCGGTCTGGAAGCGCATAGGGAGCGATCTGTTGCCACGGCACCTGGACACGATCGGCAACAGGACCATAACGTTTGGCGAACTGCCGGGCGCTTTCCAGGCATATATCGACGGTACAGTTACCGGGCGCATCGTGGTCGAGATCGGCAATTAGGGGACAGCTACTTTAATTGCCAATTTTTGTGACAGTAACCGCAATTGCCGTCACCCTGATCGGGGTAGTTATGTGAGGCGAGTAGAACCGTTGAAAAAGATCGCTGTGTACCTGTTGCTGCTGATCGCCGGTTGCGCATCCCTGCCAACCGAGGTCGAACGAACCGAAAGCCATACCTTAACCGATACGGCCGATACTGCGCTCGCACAAAGCGTCGCTGCCTGGAGCGAAACCCACGAAGGAAAATCCGGCTTCTACCCGCTACCGACCGGGCTCGATGCGCTGGGTGCCCGACTCGCCCTGATCGATCGCGCGGAACGCAGCATCGATACTCAGTACTTTCTGATCAAGAAGGACAGCGCCGGCCTGATCTTCAGCGGCAAACTGGTCGAGGCTGCGGAGCGGGGCGTGCGCGTGCGTTTCCTCCTCGATGACGTGTTCACAACGGCACGGGACGAATCCCTGCTGTTGCTCGATTACCATCCCAATATCGAGGTTCGGCTGTTCAACCCGGTGGCGCGCGGCGGCATTCAGGCAGTCAATTTCCTCAAAGACTTCGAGCGCGCGAATCGCCGCATGCACAACAAGTCGTTTACGGTCGACAACCATGTGACGATAGTCGGCGGCCGTAATGTCGCTGAAGAATACTTCCAGTTAAAGACAGATTCCGAGTTCGTCGACTTCGACATGCTCGCTTTCGGGCCCGTTGCAGCGGGAGTGTCGGCGAGCTTCGACCGCTACTGGAACCACCCGCTTTCCTACCCTATTTCCGCGCTGAAGCGCGACGTCGGGTCGTATGAGGCCTTGCGCGAGGAGATGCTGTTGGCGGTCAACAGCATCGGCCGCGACATCTATCTCAAGTCGATCGATACCCCACTCGTCAAGGATCTTCTGGACCGCAAGGCCATGTTCTATCCGGCCGATGCGGAGGTCATCACGGACGATCCGGACAAGTTGTTGAACGAGATATCGATGGACCAAAAGATCCTGGTGACGCGCATGGTGGAGGTCATCGCCGGCGCGGAGTCCGAGGTCATCGTCATCAATCCCTACTTCATTCCCCGCGACACCGGGCTCGATTTCTGGCGGAGTGTGGTCGACAAGGGAGTGCAGGTGACCGTGCTGACCAACTCACTGGCCTCAACCAATCATGTTGCCGTGCATTCGAGTTACGCCGGCTATCGCAAGCGGCTGCTCGAGGCTGGCGTCGACCTGTACGAAGCGCGCGCCAATGCCACGCAGGCCGATCCCGATACCGGCGAAAAACTGGATTCGTTGACCTTGCATACCAAGCTCGTCGCGATCGACCGGCGCTATCTTTTCGTCGGCTCGCTGAACCTGGACCCGCGTGCCATCGACATCAATACCGAGATGGGCGTACTGATCGATGCACCGGAGATGGTGGCACCAATGGTCGAGCGTTTCAGGTCACGGCTTCCCGGGTTCAGCTACAAGCTCGAACAGGATGACAAGGGGCGGCTGGAGTGGCACGGCCTCGTCGACGGCACCGCGGTCGTTGAAACCAGCGAACCGCTGGCGAGCGGCTGGCTGCGCTTTTCCGCCTGGTTCCAGAAAATCGCGCCGGAAGGGCAGCTGTAGGAGCCCGCACGACCGCCATGGACAACGGAAGCGCCGAAAACGCAGGAGCAGTTTTCGGCGAGCGGGCGACCGATAATGCAAACAAGTGAACACTGGCACCAATAGCCGTCATAATCCCTATTAAAATTTCATCCGGGAAGGGACGGCATCATGCCTTCGAGCGCAGGCGAAAAATTCTGGCAAGCCATTGAAAAAGAACGGCCTTTACAAGTGGCCGGCGCAATCAATGCGTACGCGGCGCTGCTGGCGGAAAGAGCGGGATTCCGCGCCATTTACCTCTCCGGCGCCGGAGTCGCGAATGCTTCCTTCGGCCTGCCGGACCTGGCCATGACCACTCTCCCGGATGTATGCGAGGACATCCGGCGCATCACCTACGTTTGTGATCTCCCCTTGCTGGTCGATGCCGACACCGGCTGGGGAAGTGCATTCATGATTGGCCGGACAGTGCGGGAAATGATTCGTGCCGGTGCCGCGGCCTGTCATATCGAAGACCAGGTTGCCGCGAAGCGTTGCGGGCACCGACCCGGCAAAGCGCTGGTGGAAACAGAAGAAATGGTCGACCGCATCAAGGCGGCGGTCGACGGCAGAACCGACGACCGGTTCACGATCATGGCCCGCACCGACGCGCACGCCGTCCTGGGCCAGCAGGCAGCGCTCGATCGGGCGGCGGCTTACGTCGAAGCCGGAGCCGACATGATCTTTGCCGAAGCGCTGACCACGTTGGACGAGTATCGGCAGTTTACGAAGGCTATCAATGTGCCGGTGCTGGCAAATCTCACCGAATTCGGCAAGACGCCGTTATTCACGACGGATGAACTCGCGAAAGCCGGCGTACGTCTGGCGCTGTACCCGCTGTCCGCCTATCGCGCAATGGCCGCGGCGGCCTGGAATGTCTACCGCACGCTGCGCGAGCAGGGAACACAGCGCTCCGTCGTCGATAGCATGCAAACGCGCGCCGAACTGTATGAAGTGCTCGGCTATCACGAATACGAAGCCAGGCTCGATAAGTTGTTTGCAGAAAAAGGCCTCACGAAGAAGTAACGCGTGACGGATCAGAGTAGCCGAAGGAGAAAAATGAACGACAAGAAGAAGACAGGCGGCCTGGCCGGGGTTTCGGCCGGC
>CAYXKM010000084.1:0-12599 GCA_964465665.1 uncultured Woeseiaceae bacterium | reverse complement strand
AAGCCGGCTTCGGCAGAATCGGGAAAGTCGCGTAGCAGCTGGCCGATATACTGCATGCGCGCGTCTTCGTCCTGCAGTTTCTCCTCGATCTGCACTCCGAGATAAAGGGCGGTCGCATTCGGCTTGTTTCTGGAGAGGAATCGTTGCAGATACACGCGCGAAGTCTGGTAATCGTCCGTCCGGTACTTCAAAGCCGACATCTGGATCAGAGCCTCGCCGTGATCCGGGCGATCCTCCAGTGCCTGCTTGAAATACTTTTCGGCCTCCGGGTAATTGGGTTTCTGCACCATGCAAACGCCGGCATTGGTCAGCATGATCTCCGGCGCATTGTTCCCCGGCAGGTCGACGGCAACGTCGAAATGCTTGCGTGCCTCGTCGAATTCACGTTGACGACAGAGAAACACTGCATAGGTATTGCGCACTTCAAAATCCCTGGGTGCGTAGCGCACTGCCAGCTCGTACTCTTCGACCGCCCGGCGCGGATTGTTCAGGCCCTCGAAAGTGAGAGCTAGTGTCGAGTGTGCCCGCGCCATTTTCGGGTCGTATTCGAGGGCGCGTTCGAGGCGCTGCCGGGCAAGGTCGTAGTTTCCGTTGCGATAGTAGCGAGCGCCAAGCTGATAATATCTTTCCGCCGCTTCGGCAACATTGGTTTCCGGTTTTTTCGGCCCGGTCGTCGTCGACGTGATACAGCCGGCGAGTACCGCCGAGACTGCCAGGAGTACAATCCACCGAGCCATGGTTTTCACGCCGTTGCCACCTTTGTATTTTTCCCGCTCAACCTGTTGCGTATCCTGTCGCTCACTTTACCCGCGAGCTGACCACACGCCGCGCTGATATCGTCGCCCCGGGTTTTGCGGGTTGTGGATATTATCCCCTGCTCGCGCAGCACAGCCTGGAATCGCGCGATGACTTTCGATTCAGATCGACGAAATTCGTTGCCCGCAAACGGGTTGAACGGAATCAGGTTCACTTTGGCCGGCTTGTCACGCAACAGGGTAACAAGCTCATGCGCATGTTCGATCGAATCGTTGAGATCGCGCAACATCACGTATTCGAATGTGATGAAGCGGTTTGCACGCTTTGCGGCATAGATCCAACATGCTTCCAGCAACTCGGCAATCGGATGGATCCTGTTGATGGGCACCAGCTGATTTCTGAGTTCGTCATTAGGCGCATGCAAGGAAACGGCGAGCGACACGTTGCAATCGTCCCCCAGCTTGTATATTTGCGGCACAATTCCCGAAGTGCTGACCGTTATGCGCCGCCGCGAAAGGCCGTAGGAGAAATCCGACAGCAGCAGATCCAGCGCCGGCAGCAGGTTCCTGTAGTTGGCAAGCGGCTCTCCCATACCCATGAAAACGACATTGGTCACTGCCGGTTCACCGTTCGGTCGTGGCGGCAACACACGATTCGCATAGTTAACCTGGCCTACGATCTCGGCCGTGCTTAAGTTTCGATTGAATCCCTGCGCACCGGTGGCACAGAACGCGCAGTCAAGGGCACATCCGACCTGCGACGATATACACAGGGTGCCGCGTCCCGGCTCCGGGATGAATACGGTCTCGACCGCCTGCCCTGCCCCCGACTCGAACAGCCACTTTCGGGTGCCGTCGCTCGATTCCTGCTCGGCCAGCAATGCCGGCAAACGTATGATCGCAGAGTCGCCAAGCTTGGCCCTCAGTCCCTTGGACAGGTCGGTCATGACGTCGAAATCCAGCGCGTTGCGCTGATGCATCCATTGCAGCAGCTGACGCGCACGGAACGGTTTCTCGCCGATGCCGGCGAAGAAATTCTCCAGGGCCGACTGTGGCAAGCCGAGCAAGTTGACCTTTTCTGTATCGGGACGCATCGGCAATCTGCTCAGCGAGTCCTCGGGCAAAGTCCGTCCTTGCCAAAGAAGAACGCGATTTCCTGCGCGGCGGTCTCCGGACCGTCGGAGCCGTGAACGATATTCTCTTCAATGCTTTCCGCAAAATCCGCCCTGATCGTGCCCTTGTCCGCTTTGGCAGGATTGGTGGCGCCCATGATGCGACGATTGGTATCAATGGCCGAAGGACCCTCGAGCACTTGCACCATGACCGGACCGGAACGCATATAAGTCACCAGGTCCTTGAAAAACGGCCGGTCCTTGTGGACTGCATAGAAATCCTCGGCCTGCTTTCTCGACAGATGCATCATCCTTGCGGCCACGATCTGCAGCCCGGCTTTCTCGAAACGCCTGTAGATTTCGCCGATCAGGTTCTTCTGAACGCCATCGGGCTTGATTATGGAGAGCGCTTGCTCAACAGCCATACCGGACTACCTTTGATCCATGGGTCGATTCAGCCGGGCAGGAGTTTGCCGGCCGCGCGTAAACCCGCAATTTTACTTGGATTATTGGAACCGGGCAATCAAACGCTGAAGCTTTCGCCGCAACCACACTCGCCGGATACGTTGGGATTGCGAAAGCGAAACGCCTCGTTCAAGCCTTCCTTGACGAAATCCACCTGGGTTCCATCGATCAGCCCGAGACTCTTGTTGTCGACGACCACTTTCACACCACGGTCTTCGAATACCACATCCGCCGGTTCAATCTGGTCGGCGTAATTGACAACGTAGGCGAAGCCGTTGCAGCCGGTCTTTTTCACGCCGACACGCAATCCGACGCCATGGCCACGAGCTTTGAGATAGCTTCGTACCCGATTGGCCGCCGGTTCTGTCAGTGATATCGCCATGCGCATTCGCCCGTTCAAGTGTGTTCAGAGTCGCCTATTTTCCGTCGCAGCAACTGTATGGCATCTTCGAGCAGCAGTATACGGCCTGTCTTGCTCAACGGAATGTCCAGTTCACGAACTGTTGCCGCCGCATCGAACTCGCGCAAAAACTTCGTTTCCCGCCCTTCGAACAATGAGCATAAATGCTCCGCGCCGGCAATGAGGTGGGGGCAACCCATCGCCCGGAAATGCAGGGCCTGAAGTGTGTCGTTGTCTATGCCGGCCACAAGCTCAATGACATTGCCCTGTCCGTCGTCGGCAGTAGCCTCGATCACACGACTGTACGACTTGTGCAGGTCTCCGGCATGAACCGGATTCACAAAATAACCACGCACTGCTTTACTGTATGGATCCCGCATCCCGGATTTCAAGCCCGGCGGCCGGCCGCGACACCTGCCGGCGACAGGGCCCTCAAGTGTTGCACGGCCCAGCGGTAACGGTCTATCGCAGTATCGATTTCGGCATCGTGCGTGCCGTGTCCGAAGCTGAAGCGGATCGCACTTTGCGCCAGCGCATCGTCGCACCCCATGGCGCGCAGTACATGGGAGCTTTCGCCGCTCTGCGAATTGCAGGCGGCTCCGCCGGCCACACACAGCGGTTCCAGAGCAAGCATGAGACTCTCGCCATCGACCCCGCCTGCACTGACATTCAGGATGCCGGGAACCGTGTGCCGCGCGGCGCCATTACGCCGAATATCCGGCAGATCCCGGATGCCCTTCCACAGGCGCTCACGCAAGCGACTGTGGTTGGCTCTGTCAACGGCCTGTCGGGCACCGGCCAGTTCAGCCGCGAGGCCCATGCCGATGATCTGGTGCACCGCTTGCGTGCCGGGACGCATGCGCCGCTCCTGCGGCCCGCCATAAATGAGCGGGGCCAGCCGGCACCCGGGGCGATCCGCGACATACAGGGCGCCGACACCCTGCGGCCCGTGAAATTTGTGCGCGGTCAGCGACAGCAGGTCGGCGGCAAGCGTCGCGACATCGATCGCCATCTTGCCGGCCGATTGCGCCGCGTCACAGTGATAAAGAATACCTCGCGTCCGGCAAACAGCGCCGATCGAATCTATATCCTGCACGACGCCGGTTTCGTTATTGACATGCATGATGGAAACGAGCTGCGTGTCGTCGCGAAGCACGGACGCGAGCCGCGCAGGATCGAGCAGCCCGGAGTTGTCGGGGTTCAGCCAGCTTACCTCGAATCCCTCGCGTTGCAGCGCCTCAAAACACTCCGTCACAGCCTTATGCTCGGTCATCATCGTCACCAGGTGCCGGCCGCGATGTGCCCGGTGACGCGCGGCGCCGAAAATCGCAAGATTGTTCGATTCGGTTGCTCCGGAGGTAAAAATGACTTCGTGCGGTTTTGCGTTCAGCAGTGTTGCCACCTGTTCACGTGCCCTATCGATTGCGCCGGCCGAGCGCCGGCCGGCAACATGCGTCGACGAAGCATTGGCAAAACCGTACGGCGATGCCAGGCACTCCGCCATGGCCGCTGCCACCGCGGCATCGATCGGCGTGGTCGCCGCATGGTCGAGGTACACCGGCAGTTCCGGGACCACCGCCACTACGGCGTCCTCCGCACATCTTTCTCGGGATCGACCGCAGCCAGGATGCCGCGCAGGATGTTGATCTCGTTATGGTCCGGCAGAGCGCGCGCAAACAGGCGCCGCAGCCTGCGCATCAGGTGGCGTGGATTCTCCGGATCGAGGAAGCCGGTCGCAGTCAGAACGCGCTCGAGATGCCGGTAGAAGTGCTCGAGCTCCTCGCAGGTTGCCCGTGGCGCTTCCGCCGCCAAAACCTCCAGTTGCGGATTCAATTTCGCAAGTCGCAGTTCGTAACTCATGACCTGAACCGCCATCGCGAGATTCAGGGAACTGAACCCCGGGTCGGTCGGGATCGTGAGCAGGGTATGGCAGCGATCGAGATCGTCATTGCTCAACCCGGATTTCTCCGGTCCGAATATGACGGCGACCGGCCCCTGGGTGTTCTCCTCAACCAGGCGCGAAGCGCAATCCCGCGGCAACATGCTGGGCCAGCCTATGGTGCGTGACCGGGCGCTCGCGCCTGCGACGTAGCAGCAGTCCGCAATCGCCATCTCGAGGCTTTTGACCACGGTCGCGGAATCAAGGACGTCTTCCGCGCCCGAAGCACGGGCAGTCGCATCCTCGTGAGGAAAATGCCGCGGGCTGACAAGCACCAGCTCATGCAGTCCCATGTTTTTCATTGCACGTGCCGCGGCCCCGATGTTCCCCGGGTGAGTCGTGCCGACCAGTACGATACGAATGGACAAGTGGTTTCTCGTTGTCGTCGTGTGGAACTTGCTGGATGCTCTGCTATTCTAGCCTGCCGCCGACCGTGTGTGTCGCGGCGACCTGTTCTTTATTACAAACTGACGGAATCGACTCATGCATGCACTATTGAACGTGGCCGTAATGGCTGCGCACGCCGGCGGCGACACGCTCATTCGCAATCTCAACAAGCTGGACAAGATCAAGGTCGAGCAGAAAGGCCGCAACGATTTCGTCAGTGAAGCCGACCGCAAAGCCGAAGAGGCGGTCATAGGCATTATTCAAAAGCATTATCCCGACCATTCGATCGTCGCCGAAGAGAGCGGCGCGCAAGGTGAATCCGATTACCAGTGGGTCATCGATCCGCTCGATGGCACAACCAACTACCTGCACCGTTTCCCGGTGTTCTGTGTTTCGGTCGGCCTCATGCACAAGGGGCGCCTGCAGCACGGCGCCGTCTACGATCCGTTACGTCAGGAGCTGTTTACGGCTTCACGAGGTCAGGGAGCGCATCTTGACGGCCGGCGTATCCGGGTCAGCAAGAATATTCAGCTCGACCGCGCATTGATCGGCACAGGATTCCCGTTTCGCGAGTCCAACAAGTCTTTGCCGCCGTACATGAAGATGCTCGAGAAAGCGATCCGGAATACCGCTGGCGTGCGGCGCGCGGGAGCGGCGGCGCTGGACCTCTGCTACGTTGCGGCCGGGCGCCTCGATGCATTCTGGGAAACCGGGCTCAGCATCTGGGACATGGCCGCCGGTGCCCTCATCATTCGGGAAGCCGGCGGGATCATCAGCGGCCTCGATGGCAGCGAAGGATTCCTCGAATCGGGTCATGTATTGACCGGCTCGCCGAAAATCTACAGCGCAGTGGCCAAGCTCTTCGGCCCTGACATCAAAACCATGTTCGCCGACTGAGAATCAGGGGAGATCGTCGATGAGGTCCGGGTTCTCTGCGGCCGGTAACAGATCCAGGGAGCTGACGTTCATGTACAGCGTGACCGCACTGGCGGTAAAAACGGATGAATAGGTTCCGACCAGGACGCCGACAATCAGCGTGATCGAGAAGGGCCCCACGGACTCACCGCCCAGCCATAGCAGAGCCAATAATACTATCAGCGTTGTAACGCCGGTCATAATGGTCCGCGAGAGCACCTGATTCACAGACTTGTTGATGACCTCATCCGGCGGAATGCCTCGCAAGCGAATAAAGTTCTCGCGAATCCGATCGAAAGTAACGACGGTATCGTTTAGCGAATAGCCGATGACTGCAAGCAACGCCGCAACCACGGACAGGTCGAACGGAATCCAGAAAATCGACAAGAATCCCACCGTAATGACGACATCGTGCATGAGTCCAATAACAGCACCGGCAGCAAACTTCCACTGGAAGCGGAACATCACGTAAGCGAATATCATCAGCAGCGTGAAGATAATTGCCAGGCCACCCTGTTCGGTCAGATCTTTGCCGACTTGCGGCCCGACAAACTCCACCCGACGCAGCTCAACCCCTGGGTCGTCCTGAGCGAGCGCGCTCTGCAGGCGCTGCCGTATGTCGTCCGGATCGGCGTTTTCCTGCGGCGGCAGGCGCAACATTACGTCCGTCGCAGGACCGAAACGCTGAGCCAGTGCATCCTCGAAACCGGCATCTCGCAGGATCCCGCGAACACGGTTCATATCTGCATCCTGCGGATAACCGACCTCGAGCAGAACACCGCCGGTGAAGTCGATACCGAAATCCAGTCCGCGGAAAATGATGAAGCCGAGCGAAACGATCGCCACGAGCGCCGAACCGGCAACGGCTATCGCGCGCCGCCTCGGGCCGAGAAAGTCGATATTGGTGTTGTCCTTGATCAGTTTGAACATGATCGGTTTACACCGGGATCGCGGAGATCTTGCGTCGGCCGTACAAGAGATTGATGATGGCTCGCGTGCCGACGATCGCTGTAAACATCGAGGTCACGATTCCCAGCGACAAGGTCACGGCAAAACCCTTGATCGGCCCGGTACCAAACGCAAACAGCACGATCCCTGCAATCAGCGTCGTGATATTGGCGTCGGCGATGGAAGAGAAAGCCTTGTCATAACCGGCTGCGATGCATGCCTGCGGCGCTGTGCCGAGTCCGATTTCTTCGCGAATACGCTCGAATATCAGCACGTTGGCATCGACAGCCATGCCGACTGTCAGCACAATTCCGGCGATACCCGGCAAAGTCAGTGAAGCCTGCAGCAAGGACAGCAAAGCAACGATAAACACGAGGTTGCTGAACAGCGCGATACTTGCGACCACGCCGAACCAGCGATAGTAAATGCAGGTAAACAGAACGACCGCCAGAAAACCGACAGTTACCGCATTGAATCCCCGATCGATATTGTCCTGACCGAGGCTCGGTCCGATGGTGCGTTCCTCGACCTTGTAGACCGGCGCCGCCAGAGCACCTGCGCGAAGCAGCAATGCAAGGTCTCGCGCTTCCACAGGAGTCAGTCCGGTCGTCTGGAACCGATCCTTGAACACGCCACGAATCGTCGCCGTGTTGATGATGTCCTCGCTGCGTACAGTTCGGTATGTGATCTCGCCGTCGACCGTTACTGGCTCGCGGCGCGTCTCAATAAATACGGTCGACATGGGTTTGTTCACGTTCACCCGCGTCGTCTCGAGCATTTTCTCGCCGCCGGCGGCATCCAGGGTGATAAAAACGGCTGGCTGGCCTTCGCTGAATCCGGACTCGGCATGAATGATCTGGTCGCCGGAAGCGATGACATCACGTTTCAGGATCTGTGACTGGATGCCCGGGCGGCCAGGATAGCGTCTCGATCCCGGGCTGGTGCCATCCGGGTCGACCAGGCGGAACTCCAGCGTCGCGGTTGCCGTCAGAATTTCGTCAAGCTGGTTCGGGTCCTGCACACCGGGCAACTGAACCACAATGCGGTCAACGCCCTGCCGCTGCACGAGCGGCTCCGACACCCCGAGCTGGTCCACGCGATTCCGCAAGGTCGTGATGTTCTGCTCGATGGCAAAATCCTGGCGCGCCTGGATCTGCGCTTCACTCATCCGAACCTGCAACGATCGACCGTCCGTACCATCGATAATCAAAAGCTCCGGGTCGGCAACACTAACGATCTCGCGAACCGGCTCGACGTCATTCTCGGATTGCAGGCGGATCGTGATGACACCGTCTTGCACATCCACCCGATGTCGAATGCGCGCGTCACGCAAACGGCCCTCGAAATCCTGCTGATAACCGTTCAGTCGGCTTGCGATCGCATCTTCCATGTCCACTTCGAGCAGCACGTACACTCCGCCGCGAAGATCCAGGCCGAGACTCATCGGCCGCAAACCGATTCCGCGTATCCAGGCGGGGAGTTTCGGAGTCAATGTCAGTGCGACGGTCGCTTCACGGAGAAATTGCTGGCGCAACTGGTCGCCGGCTGCGAGCTGGTCCTCGACGCTGTCAAAACGCAGTACGGCCCGGCCATCCTCGAGATAAGCTGCCTCCGGTACGATCTCCTGCGCCGCGAGCGCACTTACAAAACTTTCGAGCCGAGGCTCGTCCATATCGCGGCCATTGGCATCCGCGAGCTGCACGGCCGGCACGGTTCCGTAAAGATTTGGCATGGCAAGCAACAAGCCCGTGAGCGTGATGACAAGCACGAGCAGGTTAAGCCATGTCGGATAGCGGTTCATCGACGTACCGTTTCGATTCCAGAGGAAGCTTTAGCTTTTGCGAAGAATTTGCGCCGGCGTCTCTTCAGGCGGCGTCGATGGTACCCTTCGGCACAACGGCCGTAACCGTCGACTTCTGTACCTTGATCTCGACGTTGTCCGCGATCCTGAGCGTCGCATAGTGCTCGCTGACCGCGGTGACTTTGCCAAGGATACCGCCGGCTGTCAGCACTTCATCGCCGGTCGACAACGCGGCCACCAGCGCGGCGTGCGCCTTCTGCCGTTTCTGCTGCGGGCGGATCAGCAGAAAGTAGAAGGCCGCAAAGATCACAATCATCGGCAGCAGGAAGCCGAGCGGATCCCCTTGTTGTGCGCCCTGGGCCCATGCGGGATTGATCAAGAAATCCATAATCTTCCAGTTTCTCAGGCACTTGCGGCCCAAGCCTCAAAAAAACAGCGCGCCATTATGGCACAGGAAATGAGTACGTGGGGGCCTGCCGGCACGAATCAAGCTTCACACGCCACCCGATGCTGTGCGGGCCCGTATAGCTCAGTTGTCGTCAGTCCCGCTGGTCTCGCCATAAAGCGCCGCGATCGTGCTGCGAAGATCCGGCAGGGCACCCCTGTCAATCGCCGCTCGAACGGACTGCATCAGTTGCTGGTAATAATGCAGGTTGTGCAGGGTGGCGAGTCGCGGTCCGAGAATTTCGCCGCATTTCTCGAGATGCCGCAAATACGCACGGCTGTAGTTGCGGCAGGTATAACAGTCGCAGGCAGGATCGATCGGACCTGTGTCTTTGGCATATCGTGCATTGCGTATTTTCACCACACCTGTGGATGTGAAGAGCTGGCCGTTACGTGCATGCCGTGTGGGCATGACGCAATCGAACATGTCAATGCCGCGCATTACCGAATCGACGATATCGAGCGGCGTGCCGACGCCCATCAGGTAACGGGGCTTGTCTGCGGGCATGGACGGCACCAGGTGATCGAGCACGGCGATCCGTTCGGCCTCCGGTTCGCCGACCGCAAGTCCGCCTACTGCGTAACCATCGAATCCGACACCAATGAGACCTGAGAGCGATTCATTGCGCAATGCATTGTGCACCCCGCCCTGCACGATGCCGAACAGGGCCTCGCCCCGATCCGGCTCTTGCTGTTTCAGCGCATCGAAACTTTTGCGGCTGCGGGCGGCCCAGCGCAGCGACAACTCCATGGATGCCCGCGCCTCGGATTCACTGGCCGGATAGGGGGTGCATTCATCGAATATCATTGCAACGTCCGCGTTCAGGTCGTGTTGCACCTGCATCGAGAGCTCCGGGGTCAGGAACACTTCGTCACCGTTGACCGGCGAGTGAAATTTAACTCCATCCTCGCCGAGCTTCCGCATCGCTGCGAGGGAGAAAACCTGGAACCCCCCGGAGTCCGTAAGTATCGGTCCCGGCCAGTGCATGAATTCATGCAGGCCGCCGTGCAGGCGAATGATCTCCGAGCCAGGGCGCAACATCAGGTGAAAGGTGTTGCCGAGTATCATGTCTGCGCCATCGGCGCTGACTTCCTCCGGCGTCACGCTCTTGACTGTTCCGTACGTGCCCACCGGCATGAATGCGGGCGTACGCACATCGCCGCGCCGGAATCGCATGACACCGCAACGTGCAGCGCCGCTGGTCGAATCTATGTCAAATTTCATGCGGACCGTGCACCGGGCGGGAGCAGCAACATGGCGTCACCGTAACTGAAGAATCGGTATCGTGCAGCAACGGCATGCCGATAGGCTCGCTGTACGAATTCGTAACCGGCGAATGCGGAAACCAGCATGAGCAGGGACGACCGGGGCAGGTGAAAGTTGGTCAGGATCGCATCGACGCTGCGAAAACGGTAGCCGGGCATGATGAACAGGTCTGTTTCACCACGCAGGGGCCGGATTCGGCCGCTCACGGATGCCGCCTCGAGGGCGCGTGCCGATGTGGTGCCGACAGCAATGACACGGCCTTCGCATTCCCGGGTGCGCGCGACGGCCTCGCACGCATCCGGACCTACAGTCAGGCGTTCCGCATGCAGGCGATTGGCATCGATCGAGTCCTGGCGAAGATTCTGAAAGGTACCGGCACCGACGTGCAAAGTAACAAATGCGTGGTGCGCTCCGTGTCGCAACGTCTCGCGCAGCAGGTCCTGATCGAAGTGCAGACCCGCAGTCGGTGCAGCAACCGCGCCGGCATGCCGCGCATACACGGTCTGGTACCGGTCGCTGTCCTCGGCGGATGCCTCGCGACCGAGGTACGGCGGCAACGGCACTTCGCCATGACGTTCGAGGTACGCGAGCACAGGCTCGGAAAATTGCAGAACGAAAAATTCACCGTCGCGACCGGTCACCGTCGCAATGGCACTGCCAGGGAGTTGCAGTTTGGTTCCTGTAGCCGGAGTCTTGCTCGCCCGGACCTGGGCAAGCGCGCTGCTTTCGCCATTGACACGTTCGATCAGCACTTCGACCTGGCCGCCGGATGCCTTGCGGCCGTGGATCCGGGCACGGATCACGCGCGTATCGTTGAATACCAGAAGATCGCCGCAGCGCAGTGCGTCCGGCAGGTTGGCAAACTCGCCGTCAACAATCTGCCCGGTTGCCGCATCGGCCAGAAGCAAACGACTGTCGCGGCGATTCGGCGGCGGAAACCGGGCAATCAGCTCGTTCGGCAGATCGTAATCGAAATCGGACAACTGCATGGGCGCGCATGGTAGCAGAGGCCGAATTGGATTCGCCCGGCCGCGAGTTCGCGGCCGGGCGAATAATTCATGTCCGTTCGTCAGCTTTTGGCGCGACCGGTGCCGCCGGGGCCGGCGAAACGAGCGCCGGTTTTGCCGCGCGCGGGAGGACGAGTCCCCCGGCCTCACTCTGGCGGTTGTCCGGCATGTCGACACTGATCGTCTGGCGCTTCTTGTCTCGCATGATCTCGATGTCGAATTTCTCGCCACTCTGATAGGAGCCCAGTATGCGCATGGCATGCGAAACCGAGGTCGGCTCCCTGCCATCGATGCGCTGGATCACGTCGCCGTCCTCGAGTCTGAAGCTCTCGTTTTCCGGGGCGCGCACCACCAACAGCCCCTTTTCGGTGCCGAAATACCTGCCCAGCCGTTCCGTCAGCGATACGAGTTCCATGTCACCGAAACCACTGCCGCGGGAAAGCCACACCCAACTTTCGGCGTTGGGCATCAACGGCGCGCCCGGGGCCGCGAATCCGAACGCACGGTCACCGAATGCGAATGCGTGCGCACTGCCGGCCTGCGGCGTCACCTCGACGCTGCCGGATTTGCCATTGCGCAGGTAATCGACCGCGAGTACGTCCCCTACTTCGACACCCGACATGAAATCGAGCAGTTTGCGGTTCGCTTCTTCGGCGTTGTCGGCCGTCATTGACTCACCGTTGATCGAGACTATGGTATCGCCGGCTCGCAGCCCTGCATCTGCGGCGCCGCCGCCGGGCGAAACGCCCATGATCTCCACGCCCGCGGCCGGGCCCGGCGCTTCGCTGCCAATCGTGATGCCGAGCTTGGGCCGTCCGTCCAACTGAAATTGCTTGGTAATCTCGGCGACACGCGGCAATTGCCTGGCGCTGAGCTCGGCGATCTGTTGTGCCGCTTCGGCGAGTCGCTGTTCTGCTTCGCGCATTCGTTGCTCAACCTCTGCTTGCTCCCGCCGCAATTCGGCCTGTTGTCTCTCAACTTCAGGTTCCGCATCGGTTTGCTGCGCCGACGTCGCGCTCCAAAGCAGCGATACCGCCAATGCCGACAGCAATTTCCCTGTATTGCCCATCTACCTTCTCCTCGGCGGCCCAGTGCGAATTTCGCGCCGCCCATTACCCGAAAATAAAATCAGAATGCGTTTCGCTGCGCCTGTGCATAT
>CAYXKM010000083.1:0-8224 GCA_964465665.1 uncultured Woeseiaceae bacterium | reverse complement strand
ACGTTGATAAAACAAAGGGCCTACCGAAGTCGGTAAACCCTTGTTTTTAAATGCGCGCCCGGAGAGATTCGAACTCCCGACCACCTGGTTCGAAGCCAGATACTCTATCCAACTGAGCTACGGGCGCATTGTTCGGTAATGCGTGAGACAGCAAATGCTGGCTCGACATGAATCGATGTCGCCTGCGATGCAGGCTCCTACAGTTGCTACGTTAATCTTGTCACAACCGGTCGCCCGCAATGCGGGCTCCTACAGGATCGTGCCACGACCGGTCGCCTGCAATGCAGGCTCCTACAGTTGCTACGTTAATCGTTTCACAACGGTCGCCCGCAATGCGGGCTCCTACAGGATCGTGCCAGGACCCGGTCGGCAGCAAGAGATCGGCCCGACGACAGGGGCGGCATTGTACCCGGCACGACGGACCGGGGACAGTCCTTAAAGAGTCAGGATGAAGCGGTAGGGGCGGCGGGCGTCAGGGCCGGCATAGGCAACGCCGACGCGGGGGCGGATGCTGATCGCCGCCGACTCAGGATCGAAGCCGGCGTCCTCGATCCAGATCCGATTACTCTGCAAGCTTGTTCCGGTCAGGCGCGTGGTAATACCGAGTGCCTGCGAAACGGAGCCAGGACCTGCCATCAACGTCTTGTCGACTTTGGCCTTGCTGCGCCGCCGTTGCATCAGCTTCGCGCCGTCCACTGGAATGGCTCCACGAATCAGCACCGCGTGCGGCATGTCTTTCTCGCCCGTCACTACATTGAACAGGTGGTGAATGCCGTAACACAGATACACGTAGGCAATGCCGCCCTCGGCAAACATCGGTTCGGTGCGGGCGGTGCGCCGGCCGCCAAAGGCGTGGCTCGCCCGGTCCTCGATGCCGGCATACGCTTCCGTTTCGGTGATGATCGCCTTCGTCAGGCCACCGTTGATGCGGGTGCAAAGTATTTTGCCCAGGAGCTCCCGGCTGACGGCCAAGACATCGTCCCGCGTATAGAAAGATTTCGGCAATATCACAAAATCACGGGGTCGTAAATCAAACTCGTGCCCTGTTTCACATTTTCGAGAATCACCGCCGCCCGCCTATTGGCATTTTGCGAAATCGCAGCGATACTCGGATCGGGCAAACTGCATAAGAGGGAGGTGATCCAATGTCTAGTGAGATAACGACTGTATCTACTCAACTGATGGGTCTCAACCGGGTTGCGAGGGAGATCTCCTGATCCGGCGGAAGTCCATGGATCACATCTGATCCCGAGGTTGATGGATACTCAATCTCACGGAAAGCCCCTGCAAAGGGGCTTTTCTGTTTAAGGTCCTGCTCCGCCGGCCTTTCTCGCGTTTGTACCCTGCAGCATCTCGGCCATCAGCTGAACGGACAGTTCGTAGCCGATGACGCCAAGCCCTTCCACTATCGCATCGACCGCGGGCGAGAGGTAAGAAACGTGGCGGAACGATTCCCGCAGATGAGGATTGGAGATGTGCAGCTCGATCTTGAATCCGGGATAAGCGCGCAAGGCATCGTGAATGGCGATGGACGTGTGCGAGTAAGCACCGGCGTTGATGACGATCCCTGGCACCTCATCGATCGCTTCCTGTATCCAGCCGACCAGTTCTCCCTCGTGATTCGACTGGCGAAACTGCACCTCGAGCGCCGACTTCGAACCCGCTTTCCTGCAACGCTTCTCGAGTTCAGCCAGCGTCAGTCGCCCGTAAATCTCGGGCTCCCTGCGGCCGAGCAGGTTCAGGTTCGGTCCATTGAGCACCAGCACGGTATGCGCCATGACGCGGCCTATTCCTTTCCGCGACTGCCGGGCCGCAAGCCGATGGCGCGAATGGCCGCGAGATAACCGTTCAGGCCGAATCCGCAAATAAAGCCCATGTCGACTCCGGGCTCATGCATCAATCGGTTGGGATCGACGCCGTCTTGATAGATGTTGCCCGTGTGAACTTCGATGAGCAGCTTCCTGTTCCGCAGGATCGCCTGGATTGCAGAACGGTAGTTGCCGGTCGATGTGTCGGTGGACGCCGGGTATCCGGATGGATTGAATACGACACCGTCAAATCCCTCGCTTTCCCGGGCAATCCACTGAAACATTGTCTCCGGATCTGCGGCCTGGCGAAAGTCGAGTCGTATTCCCAGTTCGCGGCAGGCCGCTTCGCACGCATCCCGGATTGTGGCGGGAGTCAGCGCCGCGTGACGGGTTCGATCACGGTCACCCGGATCGTTGAGCCCCGGGCCGTTAATAATGAGTACCGATGGTTTCAACGATTCCGCCCGTCAACGATGGCTGCCGTCGGCACCGTGGGTACGCGGATCGCGGCGCCCTTGATCAGTGCTTCGGCGTTCGCGATGTGCTTGTCGTAGTAGTACGGCGTGGCGGCGATGAACATGATCATGTACAGCTTGTCCTCGACGATGAACGCACCCACCATACCACGGTAGTCCGGGCTCTCGGTCACCGTCACTGCAAGATCGAACATGACGCCGCGGTGTTCCGCGAACCCCCAGGGCCTTAAGTTTTCCGTGCTGACCACGGCATTGCCTTCACCGAACAACTTGACGATCGTCGATTCGGTCATCTCCTCGATTTCGTTCGGCAGCATGCTGGCGCGAAACGGCGGCAGTGCCGCGGCCGGGTCGCGGCTCTGGAACAGCGGTTCACCATCGGCAACCGCCGGGATGATGATCAGCCGGTCGAGCAGCAGCCCGTCCCGCGTCCAGGTCTGCGATTCGCGCGTGGCATTCGGTGTAGCGTAGGCCGGCGCGAGATTCCAGCCCGCGTCCGCAGTTACCTGCAGTTCGCCCAGCGTATTGACGCCCGGCAAAACCGTGCGGTAGCCCGTGGCTGCACAGGCACTGATCAGCGCCGAGGCCAGCGCCAGCAGTACGGCATATTTTTTCACTGCGTGTCTTCCTCCAGGTAGAACTCGATCATGGCGCGATCCGATGCATCCGGGTTCCGCGCCAGGTAGTCACGAAAACTGACCTTTGCCGAGGCGAGATTGTCTGTCTTCAGGTACAGGTAACCGAGGTTCTTGTAAGCCTCGGGTGGTGCGGCTCCACCCTCGATGGAATGCCGGTACGCGGCCATCGCGAGTTCGGTGTCGCCGTCCGCGCCGCGCTGGCGAAACATCTCGCCGTAGAAATAACGCACGAGGCTCGGGTTGATGCCCATGGCGGCGTGCCGTTTCAGCAATTCTTCAGTGCGGCCGAAGCGATTGGTGTCGATCATGTCTTCCATGAGGAACAGGTAGTGATTGTTCATCACGGTCACGAGCGCCTCGTCCGCGGTCTCTTCGAGGTCAGGCGGCCCCCATTTGTCCGACACCCAGGCTTTCAGTTCGGCGGCGCGAACCTCGGCATCCGGGTGCGTTTTGGAAAAAATGCCGGGCTCAGGGCGTTTGTCAATCGCGGCCGTTTCCTCGGCAATGATCTTTTCCCATACGCGGTACGCGGCGTGCGGGTCGTAGCCTGCGCCCGCCACCAGGCGCGCGCCGAGGAAATCGGCTTCCGATTCCTGCTCACGGTTGAACGCCAGCACGTTCAGCATCGCCGAGGCCTGCCCGATCGGCGTCGAATAACCGGTGAGTATCGCCACCCCGAGATCGAATATCGATCCGCGGGCTGCCATCGTTTTCAGTTTCCGCAGGCGCTCGAGCGTGTGCAGGCGCGTGTAATGTGCGATCTCGTGACCGATCACCGCCGCCAGTTCGTCGGTCGATGACGCACGCACGAGCAGCCCCGTCCAGACTTGCATCATGCCGGTCGCGGTCATCGACGCATTGAAACCGGGATTTCTCACAAGATAGACGCGTACGTCGTTGCAATAGTCACCGGCGACCCGGCACACCACCGATTGCAGATAATTGTTGATCTCCGGGTCGCGAACCAGCAGCGCGGATTTGTTCAGCGCCAGTTCGTACTCCTCGATCTCCATCCACAAGCCTTTCTCGTCACGGCTTTCCTCGGGTTCGTAGCCTGGCGGAATCTTGTGATCCACATCGTGAATGTCTTGCGACCCTGCGGGCGCCGCGATGCCCGCGAACACCGTGGCCGCAAAGAAAAGAAAGGCGCGAAGGTTCATTCCACGGCCGTGTTGGTCGGAATGTCCTTGAACAGGGTGCGCACGGCGGCGGCCGCGCCCTCCTTCTGCCGCAATTCCCCGCTGCCTGACGTCACCACGTTGAACCAGACCACATTGCCCGTACGGAGATCGATGAGAGAGGCAAAACCGCTTTCCGAACCGACACTCGAGACAGCGCCCGTTGCCGCGGCCAGCACGGCGAATGCGATCCGCCCGCCGGAGGCCTGGTAGTCGCGGTAATAGACGTACAGGGCGTAATCCGCATCGTGATCTTCGCCGATCTCGCTGATCCCGGGCCCGAGCGACCAGTCGAACTGGCCGTTCTTCGACGGCAACGGCGCAGAGCCGAAATAGTTGCTCAGGATCGTGAAACCGACGGCCGAGTGCAGCTCCTCGTAATCGATTTCCGCCTGGCTCAGGTTCGTTTTATCGGCGAGTTTGAGATCCGTGCCGATCGATGCCGCGTAATCCGTAACGGCTTCGGTGAAGTTCGCTTGCGCCGCTTCGGTCCACTCCGCATTCGGCTCCGGTACGCCGCCTGCCGTGAGCAGGTAGTAGCGGATATCCGGCGGCATCAGCAGGATGCGCGGATTTTCCTCCGCGGTCGACAGGCGATCGACCTGCTTCACGTTCATGGGTGCGCAAGCGGAAACGAGCATTGCGAGAACGCTCGCGACAAAAAGGCGCGATCCGGCGGAGTTGCCGCGCGCTTTACAAGTCTGGATGTGCATGCAAGTACCTCTCGGCAAGGGGCGGCGAAAGGTGCGTCGAATCTTTCCGACGCCCTTTTTCACCGCCCCGATGCAAAAGCTTCCTGCGGTAGTTTAACGCAGTTGTGCCGCTCGCCGGCTGGTGCCTACGTAAACGCGCGCATCGTCACAGTCGTCGATGTCGTCGAAGATCGCTTGCCCGGCTTCCCGCCCGCCGCCATTGGCGTTCAGCTCGAAGTCTGCGCCAAGCTCGGTGTAGTCGGCATACGAGAAAACCACCTTGTAATCGAACTCGGCATCGCCGCCACCGTAGACCGGGAACCAGTGCCAGTAACCGGCTTTCGAACCCTTGCTCGCGAGGTACTCCGCCCACTGGACTTCCGCGGCCTGGATATCGGAGTAGCGTTTGCCCTTGTTCAGTTCGCAATCCATCATCGTAATGATCGCGGAAGCCGGTGTGGCGCCTGTAGCGGGTGCCTTGTACATCGCCGACGACATCAGGGAATGCCCGGTGCAGTCCAGTACGGAATCGAAACCCTTTTCTATGTCACCGCCCTTGGTTAAATACGTGTTGATGCCGGAGCCCATGGCATTGCCATCGGAGAAAGCGCCCATCCAGACGACGTCAAAATCCTGCTCGGCACCGAAGTGGTACGGGGTCAGGGTCCAGGCCGCGTAGTTGTTGATGGCGTTGTCGTCCATGAACTTGCTCCAGCGACTGATGACCTGATCGAGGTCGCCGGCGTCTTTTCCTTCGAGGTACTTGCAGGCATACAATTCCACCGGCAATACCTTGCCCATGCCATCCTTGCTGACCTGCGAAAGCGCAGGACCTGCAAACAGCAACGCGGAAATGGCCGCCAGGCTGGCGGCTTTCTGAAGTGTTTTCATTTTTGTCCCCTTGAAACGTGATTGTTATTTTCGGGCACGCAGCGGCGCGCCGATGTTGCGCAGTATAGGCCTGCGGGGAAAATTTTCCGGCCGTTCCCGGGGCGGTGTCCGGATTTAGTCTTGTTCTAAAGAGTAGCGATTGATTTTGCCGGTCAGGCAGCGTTCCTGCGCGGCAGGATCTGTTCGAGTGCCGAGACCAGGCTGTCGATTTCCGCTCTAGTGTTGTAGTGAACGGGGCCAACGCGCACCGCACCGCCCTTCTCGTAAATACCGAGCGATTTGGCCGCTTCGACCGCGTAGTTGTGCCCGCTCCAGACGAAAATATTTTCGCTGGCGAGCGATTCGGCGATGCTCGAAGGTGCAACCTTGTCAACGATGAACGCCACGGTAGGCCCACGCCGCGCCATGGCGGATTTCTCCGTGATCCCCTGCACGCGCACGCCGGGAAGTTGTTGCAAGCCATCGACCAGGTGTCGTGCGAGACTTTTCTCGTAGTCGAACAAGTAGTCGAACGCGGCGTGCACGTAGCGGCGGCGCCCGGAGTAGCGAGCGTTCCTATCGTGGTAGTCGCCCGCCAGGGTCTCGCCGATCCAGGCAAAGTAATCGACCGCGGCCGCTGTACCGGCCATGCCTTCGTGGCTTTGCGTGCCGGTTTCGAAACATCCGGGGATGTCGTCCGATGCCGGGCGCACTTTGTACGGTTCGAGCGACTCGAGGATCTTGCGCCGGCCCCACAGGATCCCCTGGTGAGGTCCGAAAAACTTGTACGCCGAGCACACCAGGAAATCGCATCCCAGTTCCTGCACGTCGGTCGGGACATGCGGCACCGACTGCACCGCGTCGATGTAAGTCAGGGCGCCCGCGTCGCGAGCCTTGCGGCTGACCGTGCGGATGTCGTTGATCGTGCCGGTAAGATTGCTCGCGCCACCCATGCAGATCAGCCGTGTCCTGTCGGTGATGAGGTCGTCGAGTCTGGACAGGTCGAATTCGAATGCGCGGGTATCGAACGGCAACCAGCGAACCGTTAGTCCGAGATCGCGTGCCAGCAACACCCAGGGAGCGACATTCGCATCGTGATCCATGCGCGAGAGGATGATCTCGTCGCCGCGTTGCATGCGCCGTCCGATCGAGCGCGACAGGTGCAAAGTGATCGTGGTCATGTTCTGGCCGAACACGATTTCATCGGCGGAGGGAGCGTTCAGTAAGTCCGCCATCGCGACATGCGCATCGTCGGCTAGCCTCGTTGCGAGTTCCGAAGTGCGGAAATACCCGCCAAGGTTTGCGTTGGCCTGGTACAGGCAGGCGGTCATTGCTTCGGCCACGCGCGTCGGCACCTGTGTGCCGGCCGGGTTGTCGAAATAGATCCTCGGCATGCCGTTGTCGGACATGGCGAGTGCGGGAAACTGCGCCCGAATCGTGTCGATGTCGTATGTCATCTTTTTCCGCCGGTTTGAGGCGTTGTTGTTATTCGTGGTCCGTGTAGCCCCACTGCTCGCGGTGGGCTTCCTCC
Source organism: uncultured Woeseiaceae bacterium (assembly GCA_964465665.1). GTDB lineage: Bacteria > Pseudomonadota > Gammaproteobacteria > Steroidobacterales > Woeseiaceae > JAKEGN01. The sequence goes on along the minus strand of CAYXKM010000083.1, from coordinate 1,031 downwards.
GCCTGCTGCTGAACCGCGGCATGCCGGTTCGACAGCAGCAGGGAATTCGGGTCACACACGCGGGCTTTGATAATGCCCAGGTCGCTCGCCGCATCGAACAGGCTCGGATACCACCGCTCCCAGTTCGGCAACAGTTTCTCGACTGTGTCCCGCAGGCTCATGCAGGCAATGTAACCGAGGCCGCTTTTGCTGACAACGACGGCGGCAGATATTGTGGATACGCCACCCGTTTCCTGTCACGGAATTGCGACGAATTCCGGTAACTGTCACCGAACTGCGGCGGCGCTATTTCTGCGCCAGTTTGCCGAACATCAGTGCCGCCAGCAACAAGGTGCTGCCAAGTACGATCGCCGGGAGCTGCGGTAATCCCGCAATCGGCAATGTGCCGACGTTGCCGGCCACCGTCTGCGGGATGAATTTCAGCAATCCGGAGACCGCTTCGATGAGTTGCATCAGCGGCCGCGCGGCAATCGCCGCGCCAACCACGAACGCAACCGGCAATGTCAGCCTCTGCACCCAGATCTGGCGCCGGATTCGCGTCATGACGCGACGGCTGAATCCGTCGTCCGCGATCGGCGCGGATTGAAACATTGCCTCGAGCCTCAGGTCTTCGCGGTCTTTGAGTCTGTCAGCCATATTTATGATCTTCGATTCCAAAGCTGTCCCTGATTTTTTCCTTGCCACGAAAAATGATCGATTTCACGGTACCGACCGGCAGATTCGTGGCGTCGCCGATTTCCCTGTGCGACAGCCCGCAGGCATAGGACATTATCATCACCGCCCTCTCCTCTGCTGTCAAAACCGCAAGAAATTTGTCGACGTCTGCAATCTCGTCGGATTCCATGACGACGGCACTGTGTTCCGTGTCCGTCTTCGCTTCCGCCAGTACTTCCTGGTAGCGCTTCGCTTTGCGCTTCGACTGCAGAAACGTGGTGTACGCCACTTTCAGCAGCCAGCCGATGAAGGAACCGTGCCCGATGAAGGTGTGCAACTTGTCCCAGGCATGTATGAAAGCGTCCTGGGCCAGGTCG
>CAYXKM010000082.1:0-16243 GCA_964465665.1 uncultured Woeseiaceae bacterium | reverse complement strand
CGGGAGGCTCTCCATGCATAGCATCTGCCTCTGGTCTGGCCCGCGAAACGTCTCTACAGCGTTGATGTACAGCTTCGCACAACGCGACGATACCCGCGTGGTCGACGAGCCGCTGTACGGTCACTATCTCAGGGTCAGCGGTGCCACGCACCCCGGGCGCGATGAGGTCATGGCGGCCATGGACTGTGACGGCAATTCCGTAATGCAAGCCCTGCTGCATCCCGCTGCAACGCCGGCGAAGCCCCTGCTTTTCATGAAGCATATGGCTCATCACCTGGTCGGGATTGATACGCGCTTTCTGCATGAAACGCAGAACGTTTTCCTGATTCGCGATCCGAAAGAGATGCTGCCGTCGCTGACCGTTCAGCTTCCGAATGCAACGCTCGCCGATACCGGGCTTGCTGTGCAATCCGGTTTGTATGACGAGCTGCATCGCATGGGTCAGCGGCCCGCGATACTCGATTCGCGCGAATTATTGCTCGACCCGAAGCGGGTCTTGACAGCGCTTTGCCGGCATCTTGGCATCCGCTTCGATCGACGCATGCTGAGCTGGCCGAAAGGTCCGATCGCTGAAGATGGCGTGTGGGCAAAGCACTGGTACCATGCTGTTCACCGGAGCACCGGCTTCTCCGCGTACGTAGCGAAGACCGGCTTCCCCGAACAGCTGCGGGCCCTGCTCGACGAATGCGCTTCGCACTACGAAAGACTTTTTACGCACGCCATTCGTGCAAACACGGGAGACTGAAGTGCAGCTACCGGACCCGCGCAACAAGGATATCCTGGTCCATGTCAACGGCGGGCTCGTGCCGCGCTCGGAGGCCCGCGTATCCGTGTTTGACAGCGTCGTTCAGGGCGGTGACGCGGTATGGGAGGGACTCAGGGTCTATAACGGCCGTATCGCGGCGTTCGCGGCTCACTTGCAAAGGCTGCAGAACTCGGCCAGGGCTCTCGCATTCGCCGCCGTCCCATCGAGTAACGAAGTTCGCAATGCTGTGTTCGCAACACTCGAAGCCAACGGGATGACCGACGAGACCCACATCCGGCTGACGCTGACGCGCGGTGAGAAAATTACTTCCGGCATGAACCCGAAGCTGAATCAGTCCGGGTGTTCACTGATTGTGCTGGCGGAATGGAAACCGCCTGTGTATGCCGACAGCGGGGTTGAAGTCATTACTGCTTCGATTCGGCGTAACACGGCGCAATGCCTGGACTCCAAGATCCACCACAACAATCTGCTGAACAACATTCTTGCCGCCATCGAGGCGAATGTCGCCGGAGTCGCCAGCGCCGTGATGCTGGACTTGAACGGTTTCATTTCCGAAACCAATGACACGAACATTTTTATCGTCCGTGACGGAAAGCTGTACACGCCGTATGCCGACAGTTGCCTCCCGGGCCTGACACGACAGATGATTATCGATATCGCTGTGGAAAACAACGTGGTTGCACTCGAGAAAAATCTCTCGTTGACCGAGCTTTACTGCGCGGATGAAGCGTTTACCAGCGGCACGATGGGGGAGCTCACGCCAATACTCAAAGCGGATGGACGGGTCATCGGCGACGGTCAGCGCGGCCCGGTTACGAAGCGCTTCCAGGACCTGCACCGGCAACATGCATTCCGCCATGGCGAACCATTGCCGTTCTGCTGATGCCGGCAAAGCAGGCGGACGTCAATCGCGACTGAAGTAGGCGGTGATATAGTCATCGAGGCTCAGCTTGTCGCCAGCCTCGATGGCTTCCTGCCGCGCCAGTGACTCGCGAGCTTCGGTTTCGAGCTGTCGATAACGCTCGGGCTGCATGGGCTCGAGGGCTGCAAAATAATCCTTGTGGCCGATCGCTGCCTGCATTGCAAAGTCGAAGAATCCCGTGCCGGCGGCTTTCAATTCCTGGAGGACACGCGCAGACGGCGTGGCATCCGGATGCTCCAAAAGGTCCGCCTGCACATCGACGGCTTCCCGGTAATCGCGATTGCCGTTGCCCTGGTCGATAAGCTCCGCCACCACCCTGACATCGCGGACTATCTCCCTGCCCCAGTCAGCAAGACTGACCGGCCGGTTCGCCCGATACAGGCGGAACTCCGGATCCCGGCCGTTTTTTGCCGCCTGCGTATGATTGTGCGCCGCTTCGTCCCACGTTCGTTCATCGAGTGGCGGGCTGTCCTGCAGCAGGCAGTAAATCGCAAATGCTTCGACAAATCGCATTGCGTTCTGATTGACGCCGACCGGATCGAACACATTGATGTCGAGTGACCGGATTTCGACATACTCGACGCCACCTCGGCGCAAGGCCGCGGTCGGCCGTTCGCCCGTACGGGCCACGCGCTTCGGCCGGACAGGGCTGTAATATTCATTTTCAATCTGCAGTTGATTGACGCTGAGCTGCCTGTACTCGCCGCCCACCTTGACTCCGAATTTTTCGAATGCCGGCTCCGGGGTGCGGATTGCGCGACTGAGGTCCGCAACGTATTCGTCCAGGTGATTCAGAGAAATGTTCAGGCGTGCCTGAGTCCTGTTGCTGTACCCGAGATCGCTCATGCGAAGCGAGGTGGCAAAAGGCTGGTAAAACGTGTCTGCGTCGAGTTCCTCGAGTGCCGGAGTCGCTCCCCTGGAAAACGAACGGCACAGTGCCGGAGAAGCGCCGAATAAATACAGGATCAGCCAACCGTATCGCCTGAAATTCCGCACCAGCCCGAAATACGCTTCCGATCGCAAGTTGTCGATGTTGCCGGAATAGCCCTCGATTTCCTGGTATGCCGGCCAGAAAGCATCCGGCAGCGAGTAGTTGAAATGCACCCCGGCAATCGTTTGCATTCTGCGGCCGTAACGCAAGCCCAGACCATTGCGATAGATCGTTTTCATGCGGCCGATATTCGAGCTGCCGTAGCACGCCAGCGGGATGTCGCTGTCGTCGCCGATCCGACATGGCATGCTGGACACCCACAACAGTTCGTCGGCGAGGCCAGCGTAACTGAACTGGTGAATATCACAGAGAAAGCGCAATGTTTCCCAGGTGTGCGTGAATGCCGGCGTGACGAATTCAAGCAGCGCTTCCGAGAAGTCGGTTGTTATGAATCGATTCGTCAAAGCAGAGCCGAATGCCGCGGGATGTGGTTTTCCGGACAGCATTCCTTGCCGGGATACGCGGAGACTCTCCTTCTCTACACCCTTGCGGCCTCCACAGACTGGACTACCGGAATGCGAGGCGGCCAGGCGGCTTATTCTTTTATCAAACATAGAAACCCAGGGTTTCAGTGCAAAGCGATGCAGCTGTTATCACTGGCCGGCGCTGCTGAAGCAGAGACTATACAGGCGGCCCGGAATGGTGCCAACGAAAAATTCTTATCTGTGACAACGACTTGCCACCCTGTGAGATGCAGGACCGGTTACACAAGTGATCCGTTCCGATATCGATTATCATGGCAGACAATTTCATCCGCATCTGCCCTGTGGCGGAGCCAATGAACCTAGTCGCCCGGAAACTCACGTCGGCATCATCAGTCCTGTGGGGCCTGTTGTTGCTGAGCGAACCTGCAGAAGCCCTGCGATGCGGCAATCGAATCGTACGGGACGGAATGCACGAGGAGCAGGTGCGGGCATTCTGCGGTGAACCGAGTGCGCAACGGCAACTCGGCTTCGTGATCCGCAGCTATTACCCGGCCAATTATCATTTCGGCGGAGTAAATCGCAGCTATTACAGACATGGCTACCCGACGGAAGTCCTGGCAACCGAATGGGTGTACAACTTCGGGCCGAGAAAACTGATGCGAATAATGCGCTTTGACGACGGCTACCTTGTCGACATCCGGACTGCAGGCTACGGCTATCTGGAAAAGAACGATCAATGAATGCAAACTGATTCACAATTCAGGAACCGCTGACATAATATGATGGCGGAAACCTGAGCGGTGTCAGGTCTGCGGAGACATGCCAGGAATGAGTGACAACAAATCCCGACGGGTTACCGACCGGAGCAGCGGCCCGGCCACACTGATCAGTGAGGCGTGCACAATTACAGGCAAAATCACCGGGCGTGGCAATTTCATGATAAGCGGCTACGTCGAAGGCGATTGTGATATCGAAGGCACGGTTACCCTGGCAAAAAGCGGTCACTGGAAGGGCATCATCAAGGCTTCCACTGTAATCGTCGCCGGCACCATCGAAGGTGACATCGATGCTGCAGGTCACGTGGAAATCACCGACTCGGCGAAGATCGCCGGTACTGTTGCGGGCGAGGCGATTGCAGTTGCAGAAGGCGCAGTTGTACAAGGTGCTATGAAGACGGCCAGTCGGGCCGAGCCTGTCGAATTTGTGGAGAAGCGCGAAGGCAAGGATTGATCTGCAGATCAGGGTGCCGACAGCGCATCCGGCAGTATGGACACCAGTACACGATTGTTGGCCGCGGCGATTTCATTCCAGTCTCCGGCACTCAGGCCCGTAAACGAATCGGGGTAGCGCACGGCCGGTTCCGCATTGCCCACCGATACGATCTCGAAACGTATCCGGCCTTGTGTCTGTGCGCCGGATACATTGACAAAATTGGCAAATCCCACCGACTGGCGCAATCCCAGGTCGATGGATGCGTCATTGCCAAAACCGATTTCATTACACGCAGCCGCATCCATATCCGGTGGCGGCAATACATAGCTGGACGGTCCGGCAGCAATCATGCAGAAATCGCCGACGTGTGACTCGACCTGTAATACCCCTGAGAATCCTATTTCCAGCAACCGTTCGGACATTTCCGCAAACAACCGCCGCCTGCGATCACCCAGCGGCAGTTCGTCAAAGTCGTAACGCGCTGCCTGGTTGGCGCCCCATTCGATGGATGAAACGGCCACCGACCAGGTTGTTCCGAGAGTCTGGCGAAACTCTTCGACGCGGTTCTGAATTGCCGATGCGCTTTCGGCAAAGCTCGAGCTGCCCTGTTCCACCTGGTTTCGTAGCTGGGAATTCTCCAGTTGGACCGCCTGCCAGCTTTGCACGCGCAGCCAGTATAACCATGCGAAAGTGATGACCAGCAGGGACAGAACTGCAATCGCAATCTTCAGGCGCCTCGGTACGTCCTTGTCCTCGGTCTCGTAGGGCTCCGGAACGTCCTCAGTCGTGACCGCGGGGGTGCGAATCTCTTCGGCAACTCTCGCCGCTATGGTCTCGTAGCTGTCCAGCAGGTCCCTGCGGAGCACGGCGCGTTGCTGATCGAACAGGTCCTGAATCAGGATTCTGAGTTCCTTGTCCAGCTTGTCGATGCCGGGATAATCGTCAGCGCTGTCGTCTTTGGTCTTGTCGGAGGATTTTTGACGTTCTGCTTCGTCACCGATCACGTGCAAAGAACGAAGCACCTTGGAAACCTCGACCGGCTCCACCTGCTTTGGCAATACGCCTATGGCCCCGAGCGCGCGCGCCTGGCCAACATAAAGCTCGCCTTCCTGCGAGGTGTACATCATGATCGGTATCGTCGCCGTATCAGGATTGCTTTTGATCGCGGCAACCGCCTGAAAACCGTCCATACCCGGCATCATGTGATCCATGAATACGACGTCCGGGCGATGGTCGATCAGGTACTCGAGGGCAGCCTCGGCCGATTCCGCGGTATCGACCTCGAGATTGTGCGATTCGAGCAAGCGTTTCAGCACGACTCTGGCGGACTTCGAGTCATCGACAATCAGGGCCGTTTTTCGCAAATCGGATTCCTCAAGGGGTGCAGGCACGGACTTGAGTGCCCCGGCTGGCGACCATTATGTCACGGTGCCTGCGGCTGCCGGCAAATGCAGGGAGGACCGTCCCGGCAGTCGCTAAACCCATGATTGGCCGAGTTTATCCCCCCGGTCGGGCCTGGAAGTGCCAAATCGTCACGGACGTGCCACAAATTGCCTTCGATGAGATTTGCCACGGTGCTAAACTTTACCGACCATCGAGCCGCTTGCGAAAGTCAGGGTCCGTGTTTGCAAGCGTCGCCCTGGAAGCGTGTGAGCGGAGAACAAAGAGCAGTTTCTGGCTGGCCTGGAATTCCCCGGACCAACCAGGATCTGGACAATAAATGGCTCGCAGAATTTCACCCAGATACCTGATTCTTGCCGCGGCGGCACTCGTCATAGTGTCGCTTTCGACCGTTTTTTATGTGCAGTACCGTGGCTTGGCGACAAGCATCATCGACACCGGTGTCGAGCAGCATGAATCCGACGAGCGCGCCGAGCTCCAGGTGGAGGCCGGGAGTTACCTCGATCAGTTGGCCGTCGATGTTGCTTTTGCCGACGGTCAGGAAGACACCGGCATCAATGCCCTGTTGGGGAATGCATTGTCTGCGACTCCCAACCTGGTGGCGCTGCGTTTCAGTCCACGGAACGGCGCGGCGACGCAGGCGGGCATCATCCCCGACGACCTCGGCGACTCGCCCGTCACCTGGACGGACTTGCACTTGTATCTCATGAGGCCGGTCGTGCGTGACGGCAAAACAGTAGGTCAGCTGATCGGTGCATTTGAATTGCGTGACCTTCGCGACAAGCTTGATGAGTACCGTGCGGAGCTCGTCAGCACCAAGCAACGCCAGAGCCAACTTGGCTTCTCCTGGGTTGCCGCCAGCATTCTGGTCATTCTTGCGTTCTGCGCGGCTATGATCTGGCTGTTACTTCGCAGGCAGAAGCAGCGCATCGGGCAACTGCAGACGCAAATACGCAAGCTCAGCGAATCAGACTTTGGCGAGCCGATACCCGTAACTGAAAATGATGCGCTTGGCGAACTCGCCGGCGTGTTCAATGCGATGCGTGACAAGCTGCAACAGACAACGATATCGCGAAACTACATCGACAAAGTCCTCGCGAACATGAACGAAGCAATATTCATCACAACGCCGGACGACATCATCAGCCGGGTCAACAAGGCGACACTCGATTTGCTCGGGTATACGGAACAGGAACTGGTTGGCCAGATCATTGACATTGTCGTGGACAAGAAACGAACAGGTCGACTGCAATCCGAAGTTCGATCGAACGCACCGAGTGAGGCCTTCTTCATGACAAAGTCGGGAGAAACCGTTCCCGTGTCCTACACGAGCGCCGCAATTGACGAGAACCGTGGGTCTGAAAGCGATCGCATTTACTCCGTACAGAACATTACCGAGCGAAGAAAGGCGGAGCAAAGAATACGGTATCTCGCACGAATTGACGCCCTGACGAAAGTACCGAATCGGATGCAATTCCAGCACCTTCTGCAGCGCTCCATTGCTCGTGCCAGCCGCTCGAGAAAATCGTTGGCATTACTGTATATCGATATCGATCGCTTCAAGGAGATCAATGACACGTTCGGACACCTTGCAGGCGATGCGACACTCGAGACGGTGGCAACGCGGCTGACCAAGGCGCTTCCTCCGGACTCCGTCATCGGCCGCCTCGCCGGCGACGAATTCGCGGTCATCGTCGACAGGCTGGATTCGGATACCGACTTGCGGAGCAATCTGGACAAGCTGGCCCGAAATCTTCTCGATCGCCTGGCCGATCCGTTTTTTGTTCAAGGCCATGAAGTTTTCATGACGGCCAGCATGGGAATTGCGCTTTTCCCGACCGACGCCCCCAATGTAATTGACCTGATTCGCAATGCCGATGCCGCGCTTTATCACGCAAAAAAGAACGGCGGCAACGTCTTCTCATACTATGCGCCGGAGATGAACGAGGCCGCAGTCGAGCGTCTGATGACCAAGAGCAAACTCAAACGGTCGTTTGAGCGAAATGAACTGCTTGTCCACTACCAGCCGAAATACAATCTCGAGACCGGCATGGTCATCGGTGCGGAGGCACTGGTTAGATGGGAATTGCCGGAACGTGGCATCATCCTGCCGTCGGACTTCATCCCGATTGCCGAAGAAACCAACCTCATCATCGAAATCGGCGAGTGGGTACTGGATCGCGTATGCGAGGACTATCATTACTGGAGCCGTTCCGTGTCGCCGGGCCGGGTGTCCGTCAATCTGTCGCTGAAGCAATTGCGACAGCCGAATTTCATAAACCGTATAAACGCCATATTGCGCGGCCACCAGGTCTCGCCGACCTCACTTGAACTCGAAATTACAGAAACCACGCTGATGGAAGATCCAGTACGCACAATCAAACTGCTCGATGAGCTTTATGCTCTGGGGTTGCACCTTGCTATTGACGACTTTGGAACTGGCTATTCCTCTTTGAGCGCTTTGCAACAGTTTCCGATCAACACACTGAAGATCGACCAATCCTTTGTCAGAAATATCGCAGTCAATTCCGACGATGCAACGATTGTCGGCACGATCATTCATATGGGACGGAGCCTGAACATGGATGTCGTTGCCGAAGGCGTGGAAACCGAAGAACAGCTGAATTTCCTGCAGACCATGCAGTGCACCTATGCTCAGGGCCTGCTGTTCGGCGACCCGATGAGTGCGGACAGCTACCTGGAGTTATTGCTGGCCCAGGCAGAAGGTACCGATCAGCATCGCGCGCTGTTTGCCTGATCGTGCGTCCGGGCACTCAGAGTCCGCAAACCGCCGTTTATCGTAAATGATTGATTTCGATAATGTTCAGTCGGCGACTTCACAGCCGCAATTCGCCGTGATTTAATAACCATTGTACATCGTTCCATCACATTGATTGCCGGTCTCAATCCTCGCAATCTTTTCAACATAAGACCATAAGACAGGCCAATGACTAAACTGACAAATGCTGTACTCGCCGTTGTTTTGCTTTTCGCAGCTCAGGCCGGGTTCGCTTGCGAATATCCTGGAAAAATTGCAGTCGCCGATGGTGCTACTGCAACTAAGGAGGAGATGATTGCCAGCCAGGCTGCGGTCAAGAAATACGTTGCCGACATGGAGGCTTACCTGGCTTGTATCGTTGACGAGGAGAAGGCAGCCGTAGCAATGATGGAAAAACTCGAGCCGGAAGTGGAGCAGCAGCGAGCCGAGATGCTGGACAAGAAATACAATGCGGCAGTGGAGCAGATGGAGAAAATGGCAGCGGAATTCAATTCCGAAGTGCAGGCTTACAAAGCCAGGGACATCAGCTGAAGCCGACTTGTTGACCTGATCCGGGAATCGGTTCAGTTGCCGCCAGCGAAGCTTCAAGGCGCTCCGTTTTCTTACGGTCGCCTTAAAGCGAGTCAATCTCCCGTTTCAGGTCGTACCGGTTCTCCGTAATTATTCGCTCGAGCACTCGAATGCGATCCTCGAGCTGTTCAATTTTTGTCAATGCTTCATCCAGGTCCGGGTCTGCGGGAGGTTTTGCCTTTCCATGCCTTATTTGAGCTCGCATGACCCAGGCGAACATGACGATCGCAATGATGGAAAGTACGAAAAAGTGGCTGCTCGACATCTTTTATCCCTCTCTACACGTTCAGCAGAGTTCAGAGCTTTCTGAACTCCTGGTCAAGGTTGAACCTCGGCGACGTGACATACCTTTCAAGTCTTGCCAACCGTCGCTCCAGCGACTGGAATCGTCGACGAACATCCGCAAGCGTTTGCGAGGGCGCCGCACGAACTGCCCTGCGGAAATCCTCGTCCGCGCCTGGCCGGACCCGCACATCCGGTGCCGCCGGAACCAGGAACACGGCGCCAAAGTAGGCGAGCAGGGTAACCGGCGTTGCCATCAGCAGCGAAATTACCGCAAGCAATCTCGTCGCTTTCAGGTTGAAGCCGAAATAGTCCGCCAGACCCGCGCAAACGCCGGCAATCATCGCTTTGTCCTTGCGACGGTAGAAGCGGCGTTGCGGAAACGATTCCTGATAGCTCATGAGTGGCCCCAGTCCCGGTCACAACGCCTACGTCGCCAGAATTCGTACTCGGCCTGTGTGCCCGAGTAAATAAGAGGTTTGTCACGTAATAACAGCGTCGCACCGATATACGCCAGCACGGTTGGCCAGAAAAACAGTAACAGGCAGATGATCGCGATGATGCGAACTGTACCGACCCGGAAGTTGGCAAAAGCGGCAAGGCCGGCACAAACGCCGAAAACCCAGCCGTTCTCCCGATCCCGGTACAGACCCCGCACCCGCCCATCCGCCGCATTCCAGGTAGCTCTGCTCATGGCTTTTTCCTCCACTCCGGCAGTTCGCTGTCGAGTATGGTTTCGAGCGACTCCAGCCTTTCTTCCATTCTTTGTGACAGATTCCAAAGTTCTTCCAGCATTTTTTCATCACCACCCGAAATCTCCCGGGCCTGCTTCCACTTCGTAATGAAGTGCAGAACGATGAACAGGGGCGCCGGAATCGCAATAAAGACAATGATCGCAATGGTGATCAGTTCAGCCAAGGCCAGCTCCATTTTCAGTTCGCGTCACTGGTCTGCTTGGCTGCAACCCGAACTTTCAGGTCATGCAATTCCCTGGCAACGGATTCCTCGGCCTCCAGGCTTGCAAACTCATGATTCAGATCCTTCGGCAGACCAAGATCGTACGCTTCAACGCGCCCTTCCACATCGTCGATACGTCGTGTGTATTGCTCAAACCGAACCATGGCATCTTCGATCTGATAATCATGGATCTTCTTTCTGACGGCGAGGCGGCTGGCTGCCGTCTTGTGGCGCGCAAGCAGCGATTTCTGCCGCGCCTTGGCGTCCTGCAGCTTGCTCTCCAGTCGTGCGATGTCGTCATTCAGCTTGGCCAGGCCGTCATCTATGGCCATGTAGTCCGCCTTGATGATTTCGGCGGCCGCCGTCACCCTGGATTTCTCGACGAGCGCCGCTTTGGCCAGATCCTCCCGGCCTTTGCGCAAGGCCAGTTCCGCTTTTGACTCCCAGTCCGACTGCTCACGCTCCATGATCGCGAGTCGTCTGTTCAGATCCTTCTTGTCGGCGATGGACCTGGCAGCAGCGGAACGCACCTCGACCAGGGTGTCCTCCATTTCCTGAATCATGAGCCGCACGATCTTTTCGGGATCCTCGGCCTTATCCAGGATGGCATTGATATTCGAGTTCACGATATCGCTGAATCTCGTGAATATTCCCATGGCTTGGTCCTCTTGAGTGAAAGTTCGCTTAGTTATGTGCAGTAACCATGCCAATCACCACGGATCAGCATAAGTTATTGTTCTACAATCCTTTATTGAAAAATCCTGCACCCCTGCCTCAAGGTCACTCTGGTCGTGTATGCTATTGAATAGCACCTGTCACCTGTTTTTAGCCGTATACGCCAACTATGTCCGAAAGACCCACTCAGACCATCATTGGGGAAGCGCCGGCATTTCTGGAAATGCTGGAGCATGTTTCACGGGCTGCCGCCCTCAGCAAACCCGTGCTTGTGGTCGGCGAAAGAGGCACGGGCAAGGAGCTGATTGCCGCCCGGCTGCATTTCCTGTCGCTGCGCTGGGAACAGCCACTGGTCAAGGTCAACTGCGCCGCATTGACCGAGTCGATACTCGAATCCGAACTCTTTGGACATGAGGCCGGAGCATTTACCGGCGCATCCCGGAGCCATGTCGGGCACTTCGAGCGTGCCGACGGCGGCACTCTGGTGCTCGACGAACTTGCGACGATTTCGCTGCGCATGCAGGAAAAAATACTGCGTGTTATCGAGTATGGGGAACTGCAACGTGTCGGGGGCAGCGACATCGTGCGCGTCGATGTGCGAACTGTCGGCTCGACGAATGCAGATCTCCGTGAACTGGTCGAGCAAGGCCGGTTCCGCGAGGATCTGCTCGACCGGTTGGCATTCGACGTGATAACCGTGCCACCCCTCAGAGACAGGCTGGAGGATATCCTGCCACTCGGCTACGCGTTCGCAATCAACATGGCAAGCGAGATGAAGCATGAGTATTTCGCCGGCTTTACTGCAAAAGCGTCATCGTCACTGTTGCGGCGGGACTGGCCCGGCAATGTACGTGAACTCAAGAATGCAGTCGAAAGATCCGTGTATCGGCAGGCCAATCAGGACGTGCAGATCGACAATATCGCGTTTGACCCGTTCGACTCGCCGTTCCGGTTGCGCAAGGACCCGCTCAAGTCGGAACCGGGAGCACCACCAGGAAGTGGCGTGCGAAGAACTGTGATACCCATGAACTTTGACTCACGGATGCAGGAAACGGAAAAGGAATTGCTCCTGGCCGGGCTGGAGAAAGCGCGATTCAACCAGCGGGTTGCTGCTGACCTGCTCGGCCTTACGTATCACCAGCTTCGGGGCAAAATCCGCAAACATAAACTTGATCGTTCGTGATCGTGCGGATCGGTTCAGCTTTCGTCCCGATACCGCCTCACGTAAATCGCCGCAGTCACGAACAATCCGCATACGACCAGTCCGAGCCATAGGCCGGGGCTGGCGAGAAAGCCGACAGGGTCGACCAGTGAAAGCAGCGATATTCCGGAGCGCCCCAGCTCGTGCAAGGCTTCCTTGTCGTCCGACCACAGCCCCATGGTGTCAATGCCACGGAACAATGGCATCTTTCCACTGCGAACAAAGATTGCGTCGACGAACAGGCGAGTGCCGACGAGGCTTCGCTCGAGCATCGGCAGGAAAATTATGGGCAGAAATGCCATCAGCAACGGTGATCGCTTGGTGTACGCCGAGACGAGCAGAAACCAGCCGATGAAGGGTGCCAGCCAAAGCGGTATGGCGAGAAGGAAAATCAGCATCGCCGCCCAGTTGCTGAGCAGCGGTGCTGCCTGCCAGATCAGATACCCGGCGTTTGCGCCGCGGAAACTTACCCAGATACTCGAAATGATCAATACGGCAAGCTGGGTCGCGGCCAGGACGACAAAAGTAACCACCGGAATGACGACCATTGCGGTTACAAGTTTTGACACTACTGTTTCAGCATCAGTGACTGGTACCGAACGCCAGAACAGAATGCTCTTGTCCTTGCGCTCCGCATACAGCGAATCCAGCGAGTAGAAGATTGTCAGTACCCACATCGCCAGCACAAAAAGCATGGAAATACTGACCATCAGTACCGTGATCGCCGAGGCTCGCTCCGCCTCGCCGAGATTGGTTGCACCGAGGATGGCGATGTCGACCACCTGATCGAATGCCGAGACGGCGACCTGGCCCGTAATTGCCATCATCGAAATGATCAATGCAATGACAAGCGGGGTTACATAGATGGCCCGATGCTCCCAGACTTCCCGCTTCAGCAGTGCAATTTGTGTTGAAATCACGTCGTTGCCCCCTTGACCTTCGCGACAAAAAGGTCGGCGATTGCCGGCGTTCTGACTTCACCAAAGGATTTGAGCTGATCCCGGGCGACTCCTTCGAATGTCATGATTTTCTTGCCGAACATATCCCGTTCGAAAATGGGATTCAGGCGTCTTGCGTGTTCGGCATTTTCACCGGAGGCCATCAATTCGACGAAACGTGCCGGCAGCTGGTCCATGCTGGCATTCAACACCACGCGTCCATTGTTAATGAACATGACATCTGTCAAGAGATTCTCGATCTCTTCGACCTGATGCGTTGTTATGAGTATGGTTCGTTCCTGATCGAAGTAGTCATTCAGAATGTTGCTGTAAAATTCCTTTCTGAAGATGATGTCAAGTCCGAGTGTCGGCTCATCCAGCACCAGCAGCCTGGCGTCTATTGCGGTAATGATGGACAGGTGCAACTGGGTAACCATTCCCTTCGACAGTTCCCGGACCCGCGCATCCCGTCGCACCGTGGTTTTCGAGAGAAGCTTATCGAATTTGCTGCGCGAAAATCGGGGATGGATGGATTCGATGAAATCGATCAGCTGAGACACGCGTATCCATCTGGGCAGTACTGCAACATCCGCAATGAAGCAAATGTTCTGCATGAGCTCTTTGCGCTGCCGGAACGGATCGAGCCCAAGGACTGAAAGACTACCCTCACAATCCGTGAGGCCCAACACCGCTTTCAATAGCGTAGTCTTGCCGGCGCCGTTCGGCCCGATCAGGCCCGTAATCCGGCCCTTCTCGATCTCGAAACTGACATCATCGACTGCTCGCAGCCGTCCGTACGATTTCGAAACATGCCGGGCGCTGATAAGGCTACTCATCCTGCTCTCCCTTGCCGGGCGTTTGTCCGGACAACTGCTGATCATCTCTTTGCTTCAGCAGATCGCCGGGTTCAAAGCCGAGACGGGCTATCGTGGCAGCAATTTTCGGCCATTCCTGATCCAGAAATCTCTGCCGCTCGTCCTTTAACAATTGCCGCCGCGCGCCGCTGGTGACAAACATGCCGCGGCCGCGCTTTTTCTCTACCAGTCCCTCGTCGACGAGCTCCTGGTAACCTTTGAGGACCGTGAGCGGGTTCAGACGGTATTCTGCGGCCACGTTGCGAACAGATGGCAGCGCATCGCCATCGACGAGAACTTCTTCAAGAATCATCGCGACCACCCGGTCCCGGAGTTGCCTGTAAATCGGCAAGTCGTCATTCCATTTCGGGTCCATTGGTTATCCGATCGTATCCGTGGCAGAAACGTTGCATGGGCCCGGCGGCCGTGTGTAATTGTTGCGCTCGCTGTAGACCTGCATTAATCCGGCACCCAGGTATTGCGGTCGTCCGCAACATTTTGCTCGTGCAATTCGAGAAAAGTATCGACACCGAATAGTACGAGGCGTGCCGATGCTGTGACCAGCGTAGTGCCGGAACCGTCGCGGTGGTTTGCCGCGGTTGATGGGGCCGGTTCGGCTTGCGGATTGCTCGGTGCACCACAGTTTGCGGCTTGCTCAGGCAGACTGTTGCGCGCCTGCGCGGTAAACACGGCAATTACAAAAAGCAGGAGTACGGAAACTCGCGTTATGCCGTGCAATGTCTGTAGGGACGGAATTGTCATAACCTTTACTCTGTAGGGATCTACCGGCCGTCGGGGCTGGTGAACTGGTGTTATAGTCAACTATAACACCAAAGTTATTAATTGCAAGTGCATTAACCCGAAAGGGCGCCAGGCCACGTTTATTAATAGCATTCTTAAAATGTTTATCCACTAAAATCAATGATATATAGAAGTTCCCCGAATTGGCGCCAGAAGTGCCTGCGGATGCGGGCACCGGATCCGCGGGGCCGGCCGGTGCCGGCATTGGCCTGCCTCATGCGCAGCGATGGTGAGACGATGAACCGGCCCGGCGGTCCGGCCGCACGGCTTTCGCAGTCTCCGGCCCTCGCCTATTCTGGTCGTATGGCCGAGACCACCGAAGACACGGTACTCATGCTGCGATACAGGGACGGTGACGTTCACGCATTCGAGGTTCTGTACCGGCGCCACAACGCCGCGCTGTATCGCTACCTGCTGCGGCTGTGCGTGAATCGCGATGCGGCCGAGGACATTTATCAGGAGGTATGGAGAAAACTCATCGCATCCCGCAGCCGATACCAGGCGACCGCAAAATTCAACACCTTCCTGTATCGCGTTGCACATAACACCTTCATAGATCATGCAAGACGCAACAAACGATACTCCTCAACGGAGAACTACGATCCTGACATTAACGTCCACGACGCCGACGAGCCCGATATTGCGGCGGAGAAAATTCTGCTGAGGCGCCGGCTGGATCATGCACTTGCAGGCTTGCCTGAAGAGCAGCGCGATGCGTTTCTGCTGCACGAGGAAGGTGGCCTGGGTCTCGATGCGATTGCACTTGTAACCGGGGTGACTCGCGAGACAGTCAAGAGCCGTTTGCGATATGCAAACAAAAAGCTCAAGACCGCGCTGGCGGAGCCCGCGGGCCCCGGACCGGGGAGTGAACTGCTGTGAAACCGACGCGGGCTGGAGCTTGAGATGACCGAGCAGCAGGATTTCGCTTGCAATGCAGATATCGATGCAGCAGTGAGCAGAGCATTTCGCTCGAGCGCGACCGAAAAAGTCCCGGCGCATCTCGATCGGCTGGTGCTGGCAGAAGCCCGGCGCAGTGCAATCCGGAAGACCGGCGTCTTGGGGTTACCGGCCTGGCTGGTCCCGGCTGCGGTTGCCGTGGTTGCTGCATTGACCCTTACGTTCAATCTCGAGTTCAACCGGTCAGACGATACTCCGGCCGCGCAGTATCAGCCTGGCGGAGAAAACCGCAGTACTCCGGAAACAACGTCCGGCTCTGCCGGCAATCTGGAGACGGCGGTCGAAGCGACGGGCAGACGGCTGCGCGCGCTCGATGATGCTGCATCGAGCCTTGCTCCTGCCAATAATTCCGACTACACGGGAATCGGGGATACCGGCCAAAGCGTGCCGGCAACCGCTGGTTCCGGGATGGAGGGGAGGGCCTGTGACTCCGGGGAGACCGCATCCGCCGATACGTGGTGGGCGTGCATCCAGGCGCTTGAGCACAACGGCCAGACCGACGCCGCCACGGC
>CAYXKM010000081.1:0-4966 GCA_964465665.1 uncultured Woeseiaceae bacterium | reverse complement strand
AGTCGCCATAGCCAAAGGGCCGACGCGCAAACCCGGCATGGAACAGCTGTTCTTGGCAGGCCAAAGCCGGCCAACTATACTGCCGCCGGACTCGCCGGCACTGCACCTGATTCAACAAATCCGCGACGAGGCCCATCGCTTCGCCATCACCGGGCATCGAGGACGGCGAGCCCGGGCCAGAAACACGTCGAGCCTTGAAGAGATCAGCGGTCTTGGCCCGAAAAAGCGCCGCGAACTGTTGCGCCAATTCGGCGGTCTGCAGGGTATCAAGGCAGCAGGTGTCGATGATCTGGTCAAAGTGCACGGTATCAGCCGCTCGCTGGCTGAGAGAATCTACAACGATTTGCATGCAGACGTCGGCGGCTGACGCGGGGCAATGGGACGACGGTGAAACTGAACGCGGCAAATATCCTGACACTGGTTCGCATCGCGGCCATTCCTGTCGTGGTCATGTGTTTTTTCAGTCCGCTGCCGTATGCACGGCCGGTTGCCGGCATCGTGTTCGGTATCGCAGCCATCACGGATTTGTTCGACGGTTATGTTGCGAGGCGCTATCAGCAGGTATCCCGTTTCGGCGCATTTCTCGATCCGGTGGCCGACAAGCTGATGGTTGCCATCGTGCTCGTGCTGCTGGTCCAGCAGGATCCGGATTGGTACGTCGACATCATCGCGATCATCATCATCGGGCGCGAGATTACGATTTCTGCGTTGCGCGAATGGATGGCTACGATCGGCGAACGTGCCAACGTTGCGGTGTCCTGGAGCGGCAAGGTCAAGACCACCTTGCAGATGTTTGGCATCGCGTTCATGGTGTACGAGGAACCGCTTTTTGGCCTCGACATCTACATCATCGGATTCGTACTGTTGCTGGCGGCCGTCGGCATGACGCTGTGGTCCATGTTCGTGTACCTGAGAGCTGCGTGGCCGGCGATGCAACACGACTGATCGTTCGGGATTGCGGATACAGTTCCGGATGCCGCCAATTCCGTGACAGTGACCGGCAACGGCAGTCCTTGACAGTCAGGGACGAGCAGCTACAATCTGCGCCCTTCTGCGCAAATGTCCCGGCCGGGCAACCACGTCTCCGGCAGCACGTTTTGTGGCGGAACTGCTCGGAAATCGCGGGTGTAGCTCAGTTGGTAGAGCGGTACCTTGCCAAGGTACAGGTCGACGGTTCGAGCCCGTTCACCCGCTCCAGAAAATCAGGCCCCGCTGTGCGGGGCTTTTTTTTCCACACCGATCACTCGTAGTCGGGCCAGAGCGTGCGTCGAAGACGGATCGGATCGGCCAGCACCTGCCCACGGGCCTTGCCCACTTCGTTTCCGGTCAAAGGCTTGAAATTCGGGTCAAGCGTCTCGGCATTGAACACGATCAGTACCCAGTTCATGACCTCGGCCAGCGCTGTGTCAGTCAATGGGGTTTGCGCAGCGCCGGGCACACGCACGACATAATCGCGACCGTCCTGGCTCGCCACGATGGGACCGAGCACAGCAATCAGCGTCGGTACCTCGGGCGGAGCGCCGCGCCCGTCGGCCAAGTGGCAGCCGCCGCAATGCAGCAGGTAATCGGCACGTGGATCCGCCCACGTATTGCATGCCACAGCGCACAAGGTGAGCACCGTCGGCAATCGCAACCGTGACATCAACATCAGCCAGCCTCGGATGCCTCGCCGAGTACGGCGGCAACCGTACAGTGGTAGGCACGATTCTTGGTACCGAAACACCAGAGTACGGCACCCGATTTACTTGGAAAATAGACCGGCTTTTCTCGTTCGGTGTTGTGGCAACCGCAACGATCGCAAACATTTTTCCCGCAACAGTCGTTATAGGAGATCAGGTAGTCCTTGTCATCGACAGGATTGCGGCAGGTGCCGACCCAGGTGATCGGCGACGGTTCGGCACCCGGAGGACAACTTTTGTAGGAACCGCCACAGCAGGAACACAGCGTGCCGTCGATCGCGCAATACCGCCAGTAATCGCAACTGTTGGGATCGCCCGTCTCCGTCAGGCTTTCCGCAGCCAGCGCTCGCATGACGGGCAACAACGGGAGCATGGCCATGCCGACGATCGCGGTCCCGAGTCGCGCAATGAAACTTCGTCGCGACGTGCGTCGTGCCAAATGCCGGCTGCTCCTGTTCACGGTGCCGTCCAGCCACTGCAACGCGCTGTCCATCAACTTTGTTTTTTTCATCAGGCTTTCTCCGCCAGACGGCGATCGGATGTCGACTCTGCGAGATGCACGTAATCCTGCAGCGACTGTATTCCGGTCTCCATGGATTCGACGAGGCTCTCCAGGTGCTCCCGCGTATTGACCAGCCCCTTGCTTTTCAGAATGCCGTCAGCGCCTATTAGGGCGGCAAACGGCAACTTGCCGACCGCGAAGGTGACGCCCAGGGCTTGCGAAAGAACGTAAGGGTATTTCTCGATGCCGAGTTTCCTGACGTACGCCCGGTGGCTTTCCGGCTTGCCGCCATCACTCGCGAACACAAGTCGAAATTGCTCATGCGTTGCCAGCGAACGTGCCGTCGGCACCAGCGCCTTGCAGACAGGGCATGTTGGCGAAATCCATAGCAGCAGGGTGGTTCGACCGTCCGCATATGCACCGCCCACGCGAACGGGTTCGCCGTTCAGGCCAGTCAGATCCGTGGCATCCGTCAGCTCACCCACCTTGGGTCCGTTGGTCGGCATCAGCGCTCCGGCCGGGCTGATCCGCTCGTGAAGCAGGCCAACCTGCCGCGCAAGAGCGATCACGATCACGACGAGTGCAATGACCAGGCACCAAAGTATGACGTTGGAAACCAGTAGCGTCTCAGTCATGCACGTCACTCCAGGCGCCAAGTGCGGTGCGGTTGCGCAAAAGCTGCGTCATGGCGCTGTGCAAAAGCGCCGTGAACAGCAACGCGAGCACAAGCAACGCATAGTCGGCCAATCCCAGGGCGCGCTGAGACTGCGGCAACAGGGTGACGAGTGCCATAACGATGAGCAAGAGGTTGCGGAACACGAGCGCCCATGACAGGGGCGGGCCGTCGGCGCCCGGCGAAAAGCCGCAACCACAACCGATGTAGGCGCGGCCGCGCAGCAAATTGATCGCTACTGCAGTGGCATAGACGGCAAGCAGCGCTGACGTGGCGACAGAAACAACGGCAGGTGCCAGAGCAAAAAGCCAGGCCGCTGCCAGGAGTGCTTCGACTACAGGCACGAGCAAGGCAAGGATATTCACCGACATGGCGGGCAACAGCCGGTAGTCCTCCAGTATTCTGCGGAACGACTGGCGCGCTGCAAATTTGTGCCAGGCGGCGCCGAGCCACAACAGGCTGAAGCCGACCTCGATGATGCGCGGTATCAGTGGATCAATCATGTCTGCCGAGCGTTTGCAGGTACAAAGGTTTTGGTGCCGGAGCGTCTATTGTTCGAAGATGACGCAGCTGCTGCCCGTCGTAAATGTCGATATTCCCGTCCGTATTTATGGTCAACATCCTGGGCGCCGCCTCCTGCGTGCTCTGGATGGCATCGGCCGGCACCGCGAGTTTCACCCGCCCGATACGTTTCTTCCTGTCGACATCGAACAGCCAGGCTTCCTCACCCGGTTCGTAGTGTGTATCGATTCCGCCTTTATGCATCAGCACGTAGAGCACCTGGGAGCTGCGGTGAAAACCCATTACCTGCCGGCCGCCGGGACGCCAGCTTTCCGCAACGTCCTCGGAATTCAGCATGGACCAGGGCTTGTCCAGTTTTATGTCGTCACCGGACACCGACAGTGGGATCACCAGGCCCTCGTGAGATGCCAGGATCCAGCCGGAGTCCGTCCGGGCAACCTGATCAAAGACAGGATCCTCGTCCACGGAGAAGAACGGCTTGCTTCGGCTGCGTTTCGCTTCAATACCGTTGTCATCGAGGCGAATCAGCTGGACCGAGCCGTCGCCGCAGATCATTACGAATGAGCGTTCGTCGACCGGCAGGATCAGCGCGCAGCCCGGAGTCGATATCTCTCCGGCGAACTCCCGGTCGATCACGTCGACGACACTGACCGATTGAGCCGGAGTCATGTTGAAAACGACGACATGGCGGTCGTCACCAAGGAGTCCGATGTAATTGCGTAACCACAGTGGCGTCGTCTTTGGAGGCAGCCCGACTTCCGCAATCGCTGACAGGTTGGTCACATCGAAGATCGTCAATACATCCGTGCGCTCACCGCGCACACCGCGAGAATAGAAGGACTCGGCAGCGTAAAATTCGTTTCGCGGAATGTTGGGCTCGACCGCCGGCGTATACCAACTCACCGTCAATGACCCCAGCATTGCACCGTCGTTGCTGTCGAAGAGATAAGCGGCGTCCCACGCCTTGAGCAGAAACCAGCTCTCCCGCGGAGCAGGCAGACTTTCCTCGTGTACGGATTCGGGTACGACTTGGGCCTCCGCGGCTGGCGCAAGCTGAAAAAGGGCTATTGTCAAAACGATGGCTCGCATTCCCGACCCCCGAGGCGCGTTGTCACACGGGCTCTTGTCACAACGCGCCAGTATAGATTCAAAGCGATCAACGCGCCGCGGTTTCTGATTCGGCCGCCCGATCGGGCCATGGCTTGCGGCCGCCGCATTCCGCCAATTTTCTGACTCCGCAGGACAAGAAGGAATTGTGGCATCCCACTAAGGTTCGCGCTCCTTGATGCGGATCATACGTATGACCATAGTGACAGCAATTGCCATGATTGTTCTCGTGGGCGTGGTGGTGTTCGTCCTTTACCGGCAGAAACTGAAAATCAGATACCGGGGCATCCTCGAGCGCGCCAGGGCGGCCGGCCTGGCAATGGATGAGGATGGCAATATTCATGCCGGCCTGACCTATACCGCAATGCAGGCGCGGGAAGATATTTCCGGAATCCGCTTCAACGGCGCGGCTGGCGATTTCCTGCAACTGGTGCGACTGATTTCGGAGGGGCCAAGGTCCGTCGACGAGATTCGCTTTCTTAT
>CAYXKM010000080.1:0-7554 GCA_964465665.1 uncultured Woeseiaceae bacterium | reverse complement strand
GGTTCCCGGGGGCGGGCGAGTTTTCGCGGCACAGACTGGACGGTTGTAAATGACGGCTCGACCACGATCAGCAGCGGTTCGCGCGCAAGGATCGTGCGCAGCGACGGCCTGATCCTGTATGTCAGCGCTGAAACGAAGTAGTACAGGAACCAGGAGTAAGAATGGCCATGGAACTGAATTCGCTTTACGTAGCTCTGGCGATCGCCGCGGTCGTCATCTTTGTCATTGCAAAGACCGCGGTCGTCGTGCCGCAGCAAAGTGCCTTCGTCGTCGAGCGTCTCGGCAAATTCAGCCGCGTGATCAAAGCAGGCTTTCACATCCTGATTCCGTTCATAGAGCGGATTGCGTACCGGCACACCCTGAAAGAGCAGGCGATCGATATTGCCGAGCAGATCTGCATCACCAAGGATAACGTCCAGGTCGGCGTGGACGGCGTGCTTTACATGCAGGTGCTGGATCCCGGACGGGCATCGTACGGCATCGGCAACTACATGTTTGCGATTGCGCAACTCGCACAGACCACATTGCGAAGCGAGATCGGCAAGATCGATCTCGACCGGACTTTCGAGGAGCGCGGAACGATCAATGCCAACGTGGTCTCCGAACTGGACAAAGCCTCCGAGCCCTGGGGCGTGAAAGTACTTCGCTACGAGATCAAGAACATCAATCCGCCGGCGGACATACTCGGTGCCATGGAAAAGCAGATGCGGGCGGAACGCGAGAAGCGCGCTGTCATCCTGAATTCCGAAGGCGAGCGCGACGCGAAGATCAACCAGGCGGAAGGCGAGAAACAACGCGTCATCAAGGAATCCGAAGCCAAGAAACAGCAACAGATCAACGAGGCCGAGGGCGAGGCGCAGGCCATACTCGCGGTGGCCACGGCAACCGCCAGTGGCCTGCGTCAGGTGGCGGCCGCGCTGGTTGACGAAGGCGGCGCCGAGGCCATGCAACTGCGCGTGGCCGAGCAGTACATAGACGAGTTCGGCAAGCTGGCGAAAACCGCCAACACGCTCGTCGTGCCGGCAAATCTCGCCGACCTCGCCTCGATGATCGCGCTGGCCACCAACGTCGCGCGGAAAAAATCGCCGGCGTAACGTTTCACGAGACGGTGCACACCATGTATTTACCTGAAAGCAAACTGAGACAGACGACCCTGTCAATTTTCAGAACCGGTTCCGTGACCGTTGCGGTGCTGCTGCTCTGTGCCTGCGCCTCGTCCGGCAACCGGGAATCGAGTGAGATTTCCACCAGCGACACCTGTGGCGCGGGGAAAACGCTGGTCTGCGAGGTGCCAAATACCGGGCGTATCAAGCACGGATCGTTCAGCAAGGGCAGCAAGACCTGCGCCTGCGAGGTCGCTGGCGAAACCGGCCCGCCAATCATTCCGGGTATTCCGTAGCCGCCTGACGGATCTCGCTCGAATCAATCGGAACACCAATCTCCCAACCGGGGTCCCCGTCCAATGGCTATAAGCGTTTTTGACCTGTTCACGATCGGCATAGGCCCGTCGAGCTCGCACACCGTCGGCCCGATGCGTGCGGCCCGGATGTTTGCATCGCGACTGCAAAAGGACGGGCTCAGCAACAAGGTCGCGCGAGTTCAAGTACATCTTTACGGATCGCTCGGTGCGACCGGGCGCGGGCACGGCACGCACAAAGCGGTGGTACTCGGTCTCGAAGGCGAAACGCCGGAATCCGTCGATGTCGACGCCATCCCGGCGCGGATGCAGGCGATCGAGGACGACAAAGTCCTGGCTCTTTACGGTGCTGCGACGATTCCTTTCAGCCTTCGTGACGATCTCATGTTCGAGAATCGCAAATCGCTGCCGATGCACCCGAACGGTCTTCGATTCCTCGCATTCGATGCCGAGGGTAAGGAACTTCTCGCTCGCATCTACTATTCCGTCGGGGGTGGATTCGTCGTCAATGAAAGCAAGACGGACGAACCCGTCATTACCGAGTCCGCCGTCAAACTACCGTACCCGTTCGAGAACGGCGAAGAGCTGCTGGCGCTCTGCGCGCAACACAAGTTGCCGATCAGCAGCCTGATGCTCGCCAACGAACTCGTGTGGCGGGATAAAGCAGAGATTCGTAAACGCCTGGATGCCATCTGGCAGGCCATGCAGGCCTGCGTCAAACGCGGTTGCCAGAACTCGGGGCTGATGCCCGGTCTCAAAGTGAAGCGACGCGCGGCTGCCCTTTACCAGCAACTCTCCGCTCACCCGGAAGCGGCGCTGCGAGATCCGCTGACCATCATGGACTGGGTGAACCTGTATGCGCTGGCAGTCAACGAGGAGAACGCGGTTGGGGGACGCGTAGTGACGGCGCCGACCAACGGTGCTGCCGGCATTATCCCGGCGGTGCTGCACTACTACATGAAGTTCTGCCCCGGCGCGAATGCCGATGGCGTGGTGCGATTCCTGCTGACGGCGGGCGCGGTGGGTTTCCTGTTCAAACGAAATGCCTCGATCAGTGGTGCCGAAGTCGGTTGCCAGGGCGAAGTCGGGTCTGCCTGCTCGATGGCCGCGGCCGGCCTGACCGAAGTCATGGGCGGAACGCCCGAGCAGGTGGAGAACGCGGCGGAAATCGCCATGGAACACAATCTCGGGCTCACCTGCGACCCGATCGGCGGCCTGGTGCAGATTCCCTGCATCGAACGCAACGCCATGGCGTCGGTGAAAGCCATCAATGCGTCGCGACTCGCGTTGCGCGGTGACGGCAAGCATTTCGTATCGCTGGACAAGGTCATCCAGACCATGCGCGAGACCGGTCGCGACATGCACGACAAGTACAAGGAAACCTCACGCGGCGGCCTGGCCACCAATGTCATCGAGGTGCCGGTCAGTTTTATCGAGTGCTAGCGTGCTGTGGCAGGTTCGGCTTGTTCGGTGAGTCCTCTCACGCCGCGGAAGCGGTTGGAATAGTGGCCGTAGGACCGGACCATCAGCGAGAGAAAAGACAAGCTGTGGTCGCAGGGAGAGGGTCATGACCGCCTGTATTCTGATAGAAAAAAGGGGCAGCAATGCTGCCCCTTTCACCTTGACGAAGTACCTGTTCTCAGAAGCGGAAGACAACCCCGAACTGAATGCGATAGACCGATGGCAATCGGGCAATCGCTGGTGCCGGTTCTATGGTGCCGGGGCTGACCTGTGCGCCCGAGATCGGAGCATAAACATACTGTCCGCCTTGGATCGTAACATTGGCAAGCGCCACGTTTGACGGTGACGAGTAGCTTTCTACCCGGCCCCAGTCATCGTTGAGCAAGTTACCGAAGTTCTCGATATCCAGAAGCAGCTCCAGTTTCTTGTCGCTCCAGAGACTGATTTCCTGGCTCAGCCGCAAGCTCACCACATTCGTAAATCCCGTTTCGCAGGCATTGCGTTCGATGATCGAGCCACGCTTTCCTTTCAGGCAGTCGTTGCCATCGATGAAACTGTTGAGGTTCGAAAGAAAAGTGGCGTCGCCGGTAACGATCGGGTCAGAGGTGCCGGTTGGCACGTAAAACAGGTGTGAACCGGGGTTGTCACCTTCGCTGCCGAAATCAGCCAGGAACGTGCCACCGAATGCCGCGTCTACACTGCCGAAGGTATAGGAGTAATGCCGTCCTGAGCGTCCGATATAGACCAGGCTGGCGCGCGTGCTGTTGTCTCCGAACAGATCTTTCGACCAGCCAAGGGTTGCGGTTACCCGATCCTCGATTTCGTAGGTCGACGGCGAGAGTCGCATATTGTTGAAGTCAGTCGTCGCATCGAAGGCATAGGTTTCGAAGGTTACGAATCGGTTGTAGGAGCGGATTTCGTCAACATCGGTCTTGGTGTAACCCAGGGTGGCATCAAACAGGCCGATGTTTGTATCCCAGGATTTAGCGACGTTAAACGTGAATACCGTGCTGTCACCCTCACTGGTATTTTCCAGGATGTAATCGCCGCCCGGGGTAAAGCTGTAAATATTGCGGCCATCGGGTGCCGTGCCGGTCACAGTGCGCCGGCCTTCCCTGACGTTGAAGCCATCTACGACCTCGGACAGAATGACATCGGCTGACAGTAGCCAGTCGTCACCAAGCGTGAACTCCGCACCGAGACTGTATTTCCAGGTGCTGAGCGTCTCGAAGTTCGGTGAAATCGACTCAACGTCCGAGTCCGGGTTAACTCCGTTGAAAGGTTGCAGGAGTTCAAATGCGATATCCGGGTCCGGCAATGCCGCCGCAAGTGCCGCATTGATGACAGGATCGAACGAGGCTCCAATACAGGCGCCGCAGACAATATTGCGGGTTACACCGTTGCCTGCGTAGCTGTTGGATAACATGATCAACGGTTCGCCACCACCGAACAGACCGGCGCCGCCCCTGATTGTAAGGCGATCGGTCGCCGCCCAGTCAAAGCCGAAGCGCGGCATTACCAGGTCGTTACCGTCCAGGTTGAAGGTATTGTCGAAACCGTTGCGCGCCGCAAAGCTGGAGTTCAGCGGCACACTGTCGCTATTGCTGTTCTCGTCCATGCGCACGCCGAACTTCAATACCAGGTCATCGTTGACGGCCCATTCGTCCTGGACATAGAAGCTATTGGTCACCAGTTCGAATTCGCTCGCGGCATCGGAAACGACTCCGGTTGTAGAGCCGCCGTACAAAACCAGGCCGATATTGCGCAGCTCAAAATTGTCGATGCCGCTCAGCTCGTCGCCGTTGCCCGGGATTCCATCGGGATCGCTGGGGAGAAACAGAAACTGACCGCGGGTAAACGGCACGAAAGTATTGGCGGCCGTCTTGGCTTCGCGCTCATAGCCGGCGGTGATGATGTGATCACCGAGCGCATAATCGAACCGCACGCGGAGCTGCTCGGAATCGTTGTCGAGCAGGTTGTTATGCCGGAACCGGTCGCCGCCCGCAGTGATCGTGCCAAAACCCCCGGTTATGATGGCGAAGTCCGGCGTTGACGAGTCGGTGCTGACCTGGCGGTTTTCGACTTTCTTGCTGCCATACTTGAACTCGGACGACAGTCGATTTGTCCAACTGGAGAATACCTGGACCGAAAACGCGTCGAGTTTCTCGTTGATGTTGTATCGATTGGACTGCAGCACGGCCAGGTCCGGAAAGTCATCGAACAATACGTCGCCATCCGCTTGCTGGTAGCTCGCAACGGCGCGGTGCTGGTCGTTGATATGCCAGTCGAGCTTGACGAGGATTTTCTCATCCTTGTCGACATCGGTTGCATCGAAGGTGCCCGGGTCGAATCCGTATTCGTTCTGGAAAATACTGATGACCCTGTCTACGTCAGCCTGGGTGACACCGACAATATTGTCGATCGTCTGCGAGTTGGATGGCCTGGTCGTTTCAAACTTCTCGTAATTGGTGAAGAAGAACAGCTTGTCCTTGATGATCGGGCCGCCAAAAGTGAAACCAATCGTCTCTTCATCGAAATCGTCGATGCCGAGGTTCGAGCCTTCGGATTTATTGCCGGTAAAGCTGTCATCGGTCCTGAAAGCGAACACACTGCCTTCAAATTCGTTGGTACCTGATCTTGTGACGATGTTGATATTGCCGCCAAGAAAGTTGCCGTAGGTAACGTCGTAGGGCGCCACGTTGACGGTCAGGGCCTCAATCGCGTCGATGGAAATCGGCGTGCGCTGGGTGGCCGATGCATTAAAGGACAGGCCGAAGTTATCATTCTGCGCCACGCCGTCGATCGTGAGATTGTTATAGCGGAAATTCGCACCCGCGACTGACACGGCGGGTCCCCGGTCGACGCTGTTGTCGACCATGATTTTCGGGTCCGTCGCCAGCGTGCTGACGAAGTCACGCGACAGCGACGGAGTGCTGTCAATCCTGCTGCGATCGAATGTGCTGCCAATGCCGAAGCCGACCTCGGCCGTCGGCGCGATGGCCGTGACGACGATTTCTTCGACCACAGGCCGGACGCTCAATGCAACCACCTCCGTCTTGTCGAGCTCGAGGTAAATGCCCTGCATCACATCGGCGACATAATCGCCACTCGCAGAAACCTCGTAAGGTCCGCCCACGGCAAGGCC
Source organism: uncultured Woeseiaceae bacterium (assembly GCA_964465665.1). Taxonomy (GTDB): domain Bacteria; phylum Pseudomonadota; class Gammaproteobacteria; order Steroidobacterales; family Woeseiaceae; genus JAKEGN01. Next base: position 1,531 of record CAYXKM010000080.1, on the reverse strand, counting down.
GAGCGCGTTCGCGACACCGGCATCGTTCGACGTTACTGAAATGGATCGACCTGTTGGCATATGAGTGATACGTACACTCACATTGGCGGCGGCAGCGCCGCTGGTGTCTGTAACGACAATGCGCAGCGATGAAGTGGTGTTCTGTGCCTGCGCCGAGCCTGCAGACAACGCCAAAGAAAGTGCAGCGACTACGGCTACGGAAAATAATTTGACTGTGAAAGAAGTATTCACGAGCCCCCCCCCATGATTCTGGTTATTCGTACGGAAAGTATAGCCTAGCGCCCGTCGGCGAGCTTGACTGTATGCTGCTGGTTACGCCTTGGGCACCAGTTCGATAGGGGGTCTGGATCCGGTCTAAGGGCGGCCCATTCAACGCGAAGGGTAGGTAATTTTCTCGCGCCGGCGAGGCCGGAGGAATCCAGGAAGTGCCGTAAAGTGCGGAACTATCGCGGACCGGCGCGGAAGTTCCTAAAGGCGCTCATAATTCTTCAACACGCTGCGCGCGACTACCATTCGATGTACCTCATCGGGCCCGTCGGCGAGCCGCAGGGTCCGGGCTCCCATGTACATCGCGGCCAGCGGAAAATCCTGTGACAACCCGGCGGCACCGTGCATCTGGATCGCGTCGTCGATAACGGCGAGTGCGACATTCGGTACCACTGCCTTGATTTTGGAAATCCACACCTGCGCTTCCTGCACCCCGCGCGTGTCTATGATATGGGCGGTCTGCAAAGTCAGCAGCCGCGCCATGTCGATGTTCATACGGGCATGCGCAATTCGGTCGTAATTGCCGCCGAGTTTCGCCAGCGGTTTGCCGAAGGCTGTGCGGCGGACGGAGCGCCGGCACATGAGATCCAGCGCTTTCTCGGCCATGCCGATGGCGCGCATGCAATGGTGTATGCGGCCCGGCCCAAGCCGACCCTGGGCAATTTCGAATCCGCGGCCCGGCCCGAGGATGACGTTGGCCTCCGGTACGCGTACGTCGGTAAACCTGATGTGCATGTGGCCGTGCGGCGCATCGTCGAGTGAAAAGACCTGCATGGGCCGGATGATCTCGACACCTTTGGTATCGATCGGCACGAGAATTTGCGAGTGCTGGCTGTGACGGTTGTTTTCAGGATTCGTTTTGACCATGCAGATGAGGATCCTGCAACGGCTGTCGCCGGCGCCGGAGATATAGGTTTTCTCGCCGTTGATGCGCCACTGGCCTTTCTGCAGTATGGCGCTTGTTGCGATGTTAGTGGCATCGGATGAGGCCACGTCCGTCTCGGTCATTGCATAAGCCGAGCGAATCTCGCCGTTCAGCAGCGGTTCGAGCCAGGTCTTCTTCTGTTCGGGCGTGCCGTAGCGTTCGAGGACTTCCATGTTGCCGGTATCTGGCGCGCTGCAATTGAATGCTTCCGCGGCCAGGTACGCGCGGCCGGTTTCCTCGGCGAGGTAGGCGTACTCGACTGTCGTCAGACCGCTGCCGCGTTGGCTGTCCGTCAGCCAGAAATTCCACAACCCCTGTTTTTTCGCCGCCGATTTCAAG
>CAYXKM010000079.1:0-8300 GCA_964465665.1 uncultured Woeseiaceae bacterium | reverse complement strand
ACGGCCGGCAGCGGTGAGACATTGTTTGCGGGACCGACGCGAATGAAAATACTGGTAACCGGTGCGGCCGGTTTTATCGGCTGCTTTACCGCCAGGCAGCTGCTCGATCGTGGCGACACTGTGGTCGGCCTCGACAACTTCAACGACTACTACGACGTGCGACTGAAAGAGTCGCGAGCGGCGCTTCTCACTCCGTACGACAGTTTTCGCATGGTGCGTATCGATCTCGAGGATCGTGCGGCGATCGAGAAGCTGTTCGCCGCAGAAAAATTCGACAAGGTGGTGCACCTCGCGGCACAGGCCGGCGTGCGATTCTCGATCGAAAACCCGCATTCCTATATCCAGAGCAACATCGTCGGCACCTTGCACATCCTCGAAGGTTGCCGCCATCACGGCGTCGGGCACCTGGTCTATGCCTCCTCCAGTTCGGTATACGGCGCCAACACGGCCATGCCGTTTTCCGTTCATCAGAACGTCGATCATCCCTTGGCGCTGTATGGTGCGACCAAGAAAGCCAACGAGCTCATGGCGCACACGTATTCGAACCTGTACGGTTTGCCGACCACCGGCCTGCGCTTTTTCACCGTGTACGGACCGTACGGCCGGCCGGACATGGCGCTGTTCATGTTCACGCGGAACATCATCGAAGGCAAACCCATCGACGTCTTCAACTACGGCAACCACCGCCGCGATTTCACATACGTCGACGATATCGTCGAGGGCGTGATCCGCAGCATGGATCACACTGCGACGCCGAACCCGGACTGGGACTCGGCGCACCCGGACCCGGGCACCAGTCGTGCGCCGTACCGCCTTTACAACATTGGCAACCAGCAGCCGGTCGAACTCATGCGTTACATCGAGGTCATCGAGGACTGTGTCGGCCGTAAAGCGAAGAAGAACCTGCTGCCACTGCAACCGGGCGACGTGCCCGACACCTGGGCCGATACCGAGGACCTGGCGAAAGACGTCGGTTATCAGCCCAATACACCCATCGAAACCGGTGTGCGCAAGTTTGTCGACTGGTATCTCGACTACTACAAGATCGATTTGAAAAAACGTGCCTGAGAAAAAACAAAACGCGCAATCGCAAGTGCGGTTCAGCACCCGGTATCCCACCGACCTGCCGTCCTGGAATTTGCTGAAATCGCACTGGCGCGACGAGATGCAGGGCGCATCAATCGGCGCGCTGTTTTCGCGAGACAAGGAACGTTTCGAAAATTTCTCGCTGCAAAGCGGCGACCTGCTGCTCGATTACTCCAAGAACCTGCTCAACCGAAAAACGCGGAAGTTATTGATCCGATTGGCAAAAGAGGCCAAAGTTCCTGCCGCCATCGAGGCCATGTTTGGCGGCGACCTCATCAACAACACGGAGCGACGATCGGTGCTGCACGTGGCGCTGCGTTCCAAACTCTCGGACCAGGTAGCGCTGGAAGTGCCGGGCGTGCGCGACATCTGGCGCGTACTCAATCAGTTGGAGGAGTTCGTAGCCGCCGTGCAAAGCGGCGCGATTCGCGGTGCGAGCGGCAAGCCGATGACCCACATCGTCAACATCGGCATCGGCGGTTCGGATCTCGGGCTGGTCATGGCGAGCCGCGCGCTGCGTCATTACTGGCAACCCGGCATGCAATTTCATTCCGTGTCCAATGTGGATGGCACGCAGCTTGCCGATCTCACGGCGACGCTCGACCCGGCAACGACGTTGTTCGTGATTTGTTCGAAAACTTTTACGACCCAGGAAACGATGAGCAATGCGCAGGCGGCGGCGCGCTGGATCAAGGACCGGCTTGGCGACGGTGCGGTCAAACAACATTTCGCGGCGGCATCGACGAATCACAAAGCAATGGATGCTTTCGGCGTGAATCGCGATTACCGCTTCGAATTCTGGGACTGGGTCGGCGGCCGGTATTCGGTGTGGTCGGCGGTCGGTCTGTCGCTCGCGCTGGTGATCGGGTTCGAGCATTTCCAGGGGATGCTCGCCGGTGCGCGGCGCATGGACATGCATTTCCGCGCGGCGCCGCTCGAAGAAAACATGCCGGTGCTGCTCGCATTGATCGCTATTTGGCACAACCAGTTTTTCGGCGCCGAAAGCCAGGCCATCCTGCCCTACGACAACCGGCTCGATCGTTTCCCGGCGTTCTTGCAGCAGTTGCAAATGGAGTCGAACGGCAAATCGGTGCGTGCGGACGGCAAGCCGGTCAAAGTGGAAACCGGCATGGTGATCTGGGGCGAGGCCGGCTCGAACGCGCAGCATTCCTTTTATCAGCTTCTGCACCAGGGCACGCGCTTCGTGCCAATCGATTTCCTGTTGCCGGCCAAATCCTCCGGCGCGAGCCAGGAACAGCAGGATCTGGCCATTGCCAACTGTCTCGCGCAAAGCGAAGCGCTGATGGAAGGTTATTCATTGGAGCGGGCGCAGGCCGACCTGGTTGCCGGCGGCATGTCCGCGCCGGAGGCAAAGCGCCTCGCGCCGCACAAAGAGCATCCCGGCAACCGGCCGAGCAACAACATAATGTTCGAGCGTCTTTCACCCGATAAGCTCGGGCAACTGATTGTCCTCTACGAGCACAAGGTGTTTGTCGAAGGTGTCATTTGGGGCATCAACTCTTTCGACCAGTGGGGCGTCGAGCTCGGCAAGCGCCTCGCGAACAACATCACCGCTTCGCAGAACCCTTCCACCGCCGGCTTGCTTAAAAATCTCCATCTGTAGGAGCCCGAATCGCTGATCGGAGCACCTGTAGGAGCCTGCACTGCAGGCGACGCGATGCCGGCATTCACGCGTATGTCCTGACCGTGTCGCCGGCAATGCCGGCTCCTACACTTACTTCGCGACGCGGTCCCTGACGCCCGCAACGCCCCTTTGCCTTGCCGCCCTTGGCCGTGCCGACTACCATGACCGGTCACTCGCTGCCGGAATTCTCCGACTTGCCCGTAATACCAATAACCAAACTGGCCCTGTTCGCGTGCCTGATGACAGCTGCCGTCAACACCGGTGCCGGCCCCTTCATGCCGCCTGGCGATCTGGCATTGCGCCACGACATCCGGCTGCTCGCGGATTCCGGGCAGATTACCGGCCCGGTTGCCGGCTGGCCCCTGGCCTGGGGACCGGTGCTGGCGGATCTTGACCGCGCACGCAATGATATGAGCCTCCCGGAAAACGTCCGCGACGCATTGAACCGCGTCCAACAACGTGGCCGATGGGAAACGCGGGTCGATGAAACGGTCTACAACGCCAAGGTTGGGCTGGCCGAGAAGCCGAATCGCATACGCTCCTTCCAGAACAGCCCGCGCGAAGACGTGGAACTTTCGCTCGGCCTCTCCTGGACCGGCGAAATGCTGAGCGCCTCCGTGAACGGTCAGGCGGTTAACGACCCGGATGACGACCAGGAATTCCGCTACGACAACACGGTGCTTGCCGTACTGCTCGGCAATTACGCGATTACCGCGAGCACCCTGGATCGCTGGTGGGGCCCAGGCTGGGACGGCAGCCTGATCCTTTCGAACAACGCACGCCCGATCCCGTCTTTAACGATCGAACGCAACTTCACCGACGCGTTTCAGACTCGTTGGCTGAGCTGGCTCGGACCCTGGGACTTTAGCGTGTTGTTCGGCCAACTCGAATCCGACCGGGCGGTGCCCGATGCGCAATTCTTCGGCCTGCGCTTCGATTTCCGGCCCATACCGTCACTGGAGATCGGGCTGTCACGCACCGCGCAATGGTGCGGGGAAGGCCGTCCCTGCGGTTTCGATACTTTCACGGATCTCATTTTCGGCCGGGACAATCGCGGCGATGCCGGTGTCGATGAAGACAACGAGCCGGGCAATCAGTTGGCGGGTGTCGATTTCCGCTGGAGCCTCGCGGGGTTCGGTTGGCCATTGGGCCTGTACGGGCAGTTCATCGGCGAGGACGAGGCGGGCGGTTTCCCGAGCCGTTATCTCGCACTCGGTGGCATGGATGCCAGCGGCACAGTGGGTGATCGCTGGTCGTGGCGCGGCTATGCTGAAGTGGCCTATACGAAGTGCAATTTCTACGAATCGGATGACGGCTTCAATTGCGCCTACAATCATGGCATTTACCAGACGGGCTACCGCTACCGCGGCCGCTCTGTCGGACACGGCGCGGACAACGATTCCCTCCTACTGACGGCGGGGCTGTTCTTGATTGACAGGGATGAGACACAGTGGCACGCCTTGCTGCGCTACGGGGAGTTGAATCGCGGCGGCGCACCGGACGATCGCAACAGCCTGACCCCGACCTTGCAAACCGTGATCTCTGTCGATCTCATGCACAGCAGGGTATTTCGCTTCGGTGTCATTGAACTGGGCGCCGGGTTCGAGCAACTGGACGACGAAGCGACCGGGATCTCCGATACGTCGGGACGCGCTTATCTGCATTGGCGCAGCAGTTATTGATGGTGCTCGCGTAACAATGACAATACCATTCACGCAGTTGACGGCTTGCGCTCCCCCCCTTGCCGCCGCAGCCCAAGCGGCGCTGATGGACAAACCCGATGACGACGACGTGCTGACCGATGACGATGGCCTGACCTGGTCGCCTGGATCAATGTTGGTACAATATGACCGTCACAGCTGGCATCTCACCTCGCACTATATGGGACTCGATCCGGTCGGTATGCCCGACTTGCTTCACGCGCTGACGGTTACGCCGCAAGAGCTTGCCGATGCGCAATTGAGCCACGAACGATTGACGCCTCCTTTGTCGAGTCGGCGAAGGATTAATTCTACGGGCGCGCCATGGATCAGCTGAATTCAAAATATGACCGACTTGCGACCGTGATTACGGCGTGTCACAACTCGGCATCGAGTCTTGAACGATGCATACGTTCGGTGTGGACGCAAACATTGCCGCCACTTCAACATATAGTTGTCGATGATGGGTCAACCGACGGTACACATGAAATACTTTCGGAACTGGCGCGGGAGATTCCGTTCCTGAAGGTTCTTCGCCAGCCGAATCGAGGCGCGGGGCCGGCGCGCAATGCGGCAATCGAGGCTGCGACGGGCCGTTACATTGCATTCCTGGATAGTGATGACGTCTGGCTTGAATGCAAGCTCGCGAACCAGATCAAGTTCATGGAGGAACAGAGGGAGCCATTTACCTATGGCGATTATGCGGTAGTTGGCAGCGAAAACGACCGCTCGCTCGGGCATTTCGTGGCGCCGCCGCGACTGGGTTACAACCAGCTGCTCGTACGGTGCCCGATTGGCTGCTCGACCGTCGCCTACAATCAGGAAGTTCTCGGAAAGCGATACATGCCGGCCATACGAAGAGGTCAGGACTGGGCACTGTGGCTGGCACTCACACGTCGTGGCGTCGAGGCGAGCAAGTACCCGGGTTGCGACGTCATCTACCGCAGGAGGAAGGGTTCGCTCTCGGGACAAAAACTCGGCAAGGCGATCGACATGTATCGGATTTACACGGTCGAGGAAAGAATCGGCCGGATCTTCTCTGCGTATCTACTGGCGAGACATGCGCTCAATGTAGCCGCGAGAAAACTGTGATCGCCTCGTTCGAGCGTACCGGTCCCGTCTTGTTCCCTGTAGCGCGCGAGCAAATCGAATAATCTGAATGAAGGTATTGGTCACAGGAGCGTCTGGCTTCATCGGGCGGGCGCTTTGTGCCCGATTTGCTGAGGCAGTCGATGTCGAAGTCGTTGCCGCCGTCAGTCCCCGCAACCTGACCGACCCCCCTGCAGGCACAATCCTGGCAAGAGAACTCGGTGCAGACTCGCGCTGGCAGGATGTACTCGAGTCCGTAGATGCCGTAGTGCACACGGCAGCGCGCGTGCATGTGACGAACGACCCTAACGTTGAGGCCAGTTTTCGGCGAGTCAATGTGGATGCCACGTTGAATCTAGCCCGGCAGGCCGCCCATTGCGGTGTGCGGCGATTCGTCTATCTGAGTTCCGTGAAAGTGCATGGAGAATATACGCGGCCAGGGCAGTCATTTTCTGCTGACGATCAACCCGCACCGGTCGGCGCCTATGCGAGATCAAAGTACGACGTCGAGATTGGACTGTTACGACTAATGAAATGCCAGAACATGGAAGTCGTGACGATTCGACCCCCGCTTGTCTACGGACCCGGCGTCAAAGCGAATTTTCTGACTCTGATGCGCTGGGTGCACAATGGATATCCGTTGCCATTCGGCCGAGTACGCAATGCGCGCAGCCTGATCGCTGTGAACAATCTGGTCGACCTCATAAGAGTTTGTTGCGTGCATCCCGCTGCAGCCAACGAAACGTTTATGGCAGCGGACGGCGACGATGTATCCACTGCCGAGCTGGTCCGTCGCCTTGGTATTGCTCTGAAAAGGCCGGCACGCCTGTTGCCCGTTCCTCCAAAGTTGCTGCTGGCTGTAGCAACGCTTGCCGGCAAACGCGACCTGGCAAGAAAACTGCTGGGCAGTCTGCAGATCGATTCCAGGAGGACTCGGGAAGTCCTTGGGTGGATGCCATCGGTCAGCATGGAGGAGGCTCTGGAGTCGACAGCACTGGATTACCTCGAAGGAGTGCGGTGAACATTTACTGGCTTTGGCCTGCGGTGGCGGTGGTGACGTTCGTCCTGACCTGGATGACGATGCGTTTCGCGGAAAAGCGCAGGCTGCTGGATTTCCCGAATGACAGAAGTGCGCATGATCATCCCGTGCCGCGTGGCGGCGGGGCAGCAATTGTGCTGACGTTCATGGCCGGCACGGTCATTGCTGCGTCGTATGGCCTTGCGGACGGCCGGCTGCATGCGGCGATACTGGGCGGCGGCGGGCTGGTAGCATTGACGGGGCTGAGCGAGGACTATCGGGGCGTGTCCGTCCGGCTGCGGGTCGTGTTGCACTTTCTGTCGGCGGCATGCGCCCTCTACTGGTTGGGCGGTATTCCGGAGAATCTGCTGCCCGGTGTACCGCCGGCATTGATGCAGGTTCTAGGCGTTCTCAGCATCGTCTGGTTCATCAATCTCTACAATTTCATGGACGGCATCGACGGTATCGCAGGCATTGAAACGGTGACGGTTTGTATCGGCGGCGTCGTGCTCTATGCCGGTTGCATGTCAGACGGTACGACATGGGTCCTGCCTGCGTTGCTTATGGCAGCGGTGACCGGTTTTCTTTTCTGGAATTTTCCGGCGGCCCGCATCTTTCTCGGAGATACGGGCAGTGGATTTCTCGGCTTCATGATGGCGGTGTTCTGCGTTCAGGCTGCGAATCTCGAGTCAGCCCTGTTCTGGGCATGGATCATCCTGCTCGGCGTGTTCATTGTCGATTCCGGAGTCACTCTGGTGCGCAGGATGTTGCGACGCCAGCGCCTCCAGAACGCGCATCGCAACCACGCCTACCAATTCGCTGCACGCAGATTCGGTGGGCATACGCCGGTCACTATCGCAGTCGGGGCGATCAACCTGTTTTGGCTGCTGCCGATCGCTCTGCTTGTCGGGACAGGACATGCCCCGGCGGTTGCGTTGTTGCCGGTCGCCTATGCGCCCCTCGTATGGCTGGCCATTCATTTCAAGGCAGGCGCCTCCGAATTGCAGGAGCTGTAGCGGAGCCGTACGCTGCTCACTGCCGCGCACCGGGTTCAGGGTCGCGAGTGAGCCCGACATCTGGCAACCTGTCGACTATGCACGTAACCTGTGTCAACGGACCGCTATTCGCAGGGTTAGTCGAGTCGGGTGCCTCGAATGCAACGCCGCAATTCAGCACATTGGTAAAGCGGTAATTTCGCTTAGACAAATCCCGTATACTCGTCGAGATATGGTAAATTCCGACTGAATTTGATGATGGGCCGAGTCGATGCTCGGCGGTCTGGACACGTTGACATGAGGGAAGGGAATAGAGTGCAGCCGAAGGTAAATGGAATTCAGCGTTTGCGACGCCGCGTTTCGAACCTGTCGCGCGTGCAGAAACAAGCAACGATGATCCTGTCCGATGCCGTCGGTGTCTCTGTTTGCGTCTGGGGCGCCGTCTGGATCGCGACAGGGTCCCGCCAGCTCGGCAGTCTGGAGGTCGTACTCCTGACGCTGCTGACTGTCCTCGTCACCATTCCAATCGCCTGGCATGCGGGTCTGTACCGATCGATCGTTCGATATATGGGTGTTGACTTGTTTGTTGCCGGCACCAAGACAGCGCTTGCCGTTTCATTGGTGGTGGCCATATTCGTGTTTGTCGGGGGACTCGTCTCGGCCCCGTTCCGTTGGACATTGGCTTTCGCGGCGTTCTCGCTCATCAACCTGATTGGCTGTCGTTATCTCGCACGCTTGTTCCTCAATCGGCGCAGCATCAGCTGCGA
>CAYXKM010000078.1:0-4497 GCA_964465665.1 uncultured Woeseiaceae bacterium | reverse complement strand
TGAAATTGCTGGCTGCGCGTGCCCACAGGGTCGTCGGTGTCGACATCGACTCCGGGGCCCGACAACTCGCTCGTGCAGAGCTGATGCTCGCCGATCTGCCGAATTGCAGTTTGCGGCAGGGCGACATGTATCAGCTGCCGTTCGACCGGGCACAGTTCGACACGGTGATCCTCGATGACGTGCTCGGCGACGCGACCCGGCCGGTGGCGGTTCTGAACGAGGCTGCGCGCGTACTGCGGACGAACGGTCGCCTGCTCATACTGATGACGCTCACTTCGGATTTCAGCAGGGAATTGCGTGACCGCATTGCCGGCTGGAGCGCCTCGGCCGGTCTGCGGCTCGCACCGCCGCGCGTCATTCCGAAGAAAAAGCCACGCTGGCTGCTGTCGGTTGCAACTTTGCCGGAGAGCCGCAATGCGGCGGCGTGAGTGACTGTGGACGTCGCAATTGCCGGCATGCCCGATGACGAAAGCCATGCCACTGCCCCGGCAACCACGGTGTCATTCGAGTTCTTTCCGCCCGACACGGTAGCGATGCAGGAGACGCTGTGGCACTCCATCAAACGACTTTCGGTGCTCGCGCCGAGGTTTGTATCGGTTACGTACGGTGCCGACGGATCGACACGCGAGCGCACGCATCACGCTGTCGAACGGATACTTCGGGAAACCAGCCTGACAGCCGCACCTCACCTCACTTGTGTCGGCGCCAGTCGTGCCGAGATCGACGACATCGCGAGAGCGTACTGGAATATCGGTGTCCGGCACATGGTGGCATTGCGTGGCGACGCGCCGAAGGGCAGCAGCAACTACGTGCCGCACCCGGGCGGTTACGCGTATGCGTCTGACCTGGTTGCCGGGCTGAAGCGCGTTGCAGATTTCGACATTTCCGTGGCGGCGTACCCGGAAGTGCATCCGGCCGCAAGCTCGGCATCTGACGATCTCGACAACCTGAAACGAAAGATCGACGCAGGTGCAACGCGCGCCATCACCCAGTTCTTCTTCGATAACAGAGTTTTCCTGCGGTTTCGTGATCGTTGCGCGCGTGCCGGAATCGATTCCGTAATTGTGCCCGGCATTTTGCCGATTACCCGATTTCCGCAAATGCTGCACTTCGCTGCGCAATGCGGCACCAGCATCCCGCGCTGGTTGCACGAGCGCTTCGACGGCCTCGAGGACGACCCGGATACCACCCGGTTGATTGCAGCGAGTGTCGCCATAGAGCAGGTACGGCGATTGCGCAAGGAGGGTATCAACGAATTTCACTTCTACACCCTGAACCGCTCCGAACTGACCTACGCTATCTGTCATGCGCTCGGCATGCGCCAGCAGCCGGTGAAGGCCTGAGAAAGCCATGGACAGGGAACAGCGAATTGCCGCGTTTAAACAGGGATTGTCGGAGAGAATCCTGCTGCTGGATGGCGCAATGGGGACGATGATCCAGTCGTTCCGCCTCACCGAAGACGAGTTTCGGGGCCAGCGATTCGCGGACTGGAATCGCGATCTGCGCGGCAATAACGATTTGCTGACAATTACACGACCGCAAGTCATACGCGACATACACAGCCAGTTTCTCGATGCCGGGTGCGACATCGTCGAAACCAACACCTTCAACTCCAATGCACCGTCGATGGCTGACTACGGCATGGAGTCATTGGTTGGCGAATTGAACCTTTCCGCGGCACGCCTGGCAAGAGAGGTAGCGGACGAGTACTCCGGCCGGACCGGTTTGCCGCGTTACGTCGCCGGCGTACTCGGGCCGACCAACCGTACGGCGTCGATCTCGCCGGACGTCAACGATCCGGGCTACCGCAATATTACTTTCGACCAGCTCGCAGCGACTTACAGGGAGGCAGCATTCGCCTTGATTCGCGGTGGCGCCGATTTCCTGATGGTCGAGACGATATTCGATACCTTGAATGCGAAGGCAGCCATTTTCGCGATTCGACAGGTTTACTCCGAGCTTGGCACGGAGCTCCCGGTAATGATCTCCGGCACCATCACGGACGCGTCCGGCAGAACGCTCTCCGGCCAGACCACCGAAGCATTCTGGAACTCCGTCCGGCACGCGAAGCCGTTCATGATCGGGTTGAACTGTGCGCTGGGCGCAGCCGATCTGCGTCCGTATGTCGGTGAACTGTCGCGAGTCGCGGATACTGGCGTGAGTGCACATCCCAATGCCGGCCTGCCGAATGAATTCGGCGAGTACGACGAGACGCCGGAGATGATGGCGGAGATCATCGGCGAGTTTGCCGGGAGCGGCCTGGTCAACCTGGTTGGCGGCTGTTGCGGCACCACGCCAAAGCATATACAGGCGCTGGCGGCAGCCATCCGCGGCAAGTCCCCGAGGGCGATTCCGCGATTGCCGCCGCGCTGCCGGCTGTCTGGCCTCGAGCCACTGAACATCGGCCCGGACGATCTGTTCGTCAATGTCGGCGAGCGCAGCAACGTCACGGGCTCGGCGGTCTTTCGCAAACTGATCGAAGCCGGCAAATACGCAGAGGCGGTCCAGGTCGCGCGACAGCAGGTCGAAAGCGGCGCGCAAATAATCGATGTCAACATGGACGAGGGCATGCTCGACTCGGAAGCCGCCATCGTGACTTACCTGAAGCTGATCGCCTCCGAACCCGACGTTTCGCGGGTTCCGATCATGATCGACTCCTCCAAATGGTCGGTGATCGAAGCCGGACTCAAGTGCGTGCAGGGCAGGGCGGTTGTCAATTCCATTAGCATGAAAGAAGGCGAACAGGCGTTCATCGAGCAGGCACGACGGGTGCGCGACTATGGCGCCGCAGTCATCGTCATGGCCTTCGATGAAAAGGGGCAGGCGGATACGATCGCGCGCAAGGTCGAAATATGCCAGAGGTCGTTTCGCATTCTCACCGGGATCGTAGGTTTCGACCCTGCCGAAATTATTTTCGACCCGAATATTTTCGCGATTGCCACCGGCATCGAGGAGCACAACAGCTACGGCCTGGACTTCATCGAAGCGACACGGCAGTTGAAAGTCGTGCTGCCGCACTGCCTGGTCAGTGGCGGCGTCAGCAATGTGTCGTTCTCTTTTCGTGGCAATCAGGCGGTACGCGAGGCCATACATTCGGTATTTCTGTATCACGCAATCAAAGCCGGGATGGACATGGGCATAGTCAATGCCGGGCAACTTGCGATCTACGAAGATCTGCCGCGCGAACTGAGGGATGCCGTCGAAGACGTCGTGCTGAACCGGCGTGACGATGCGACCGAGCGCCTGCTTGCAGTTGCCGAAAAATTCAAGGGTCAGGGCGGTGAGCGCAAGCCGGGCAACGCCGACCTCGGCTGGCGGGAGTTGCCTGTCAACAAGCGCCTGGAACACGCACTGGTCAACGGCAACGACGAGTTCGTCATAGCGGATACCGAGGAGGCGAGGCTTTCGGCCGTAAGACCGCTGGACGTGATCGAGGGACCGTTGATGGCAGGCATGAATGTCGTCGGCGACCTGTTTGGCGCCGGCAAAATGTTTTTGCCGCAGGTGGTCAAGTCGGCGCGGGTCATGAAAAAAGCTGTCGGTCACCTGGTGCCGTTCATCGAGGAAGAAAAGGGCGGTGCGATCCAGACCAACGGCAAGATCGTAATGGCAACCGTCAAAGGCGACGTGCACGACATCGGCAAGAACATTGTCGGTGTTGTATTGCAGTGTAATAACTTCGAGGTGATCGATCTCGGCGTCATGGTTTCCTGCGAGAAAATCCTGCATACGGCACGCGTCGAAAACGCACAGATGATCGGCCTGTCCGGGCTGATAACGCCCTCGCTAGACGAGATGGTTCACGTCGCCAAGGAAATGCAACGGCTGAAGTTCGACATGCCGCTGCTCATCGGTGGCGCGACCACATCGCCGGCACACACAGCGGTCAAGATCGAACCGAACTACGAGGGCCCGGTAATCTATGTCAAGGATGCCTCCCGTTCTGTCGGCGTCGCGCAGGCGTTGGTCGAAACCGCAACACGGGCAGACCTGGTGCGGAAGACCCGGGAGGAGAACCGCCGGCGACGTGATCGCCACGCTGGCAAGGACCGGCTGGTTCCGCAGCTGTCACTGCACGATGCGCGCAACAACAAGCATCGCTGCGACTGGAGCGCATACCGGCCGCCTCGGCCGCAGTTCACAGGCACACGGGTACTCCCGGACGTGGACCTTGAAACTTTGCGCGACTATATCGACTGGATGCCGTTCTTCAATGCCTGGGAGTTTCATGGCAGGTATCCTCAGATACTGAGTGATGCAACGGTCGGCGCTGCCGCACGCAGCCTGTTCGCCGATGCGTCTGCGATGTTGGATTGTGTCATTTCCGAGAAATGGCTGCAGGCGAAGGCTGTATTCGGTTTCTTCCCGGCCAACTCGATCGATGACGACGATGTGCGCGTTTTCGGCGACGAGATTCGCCGGCAGGAAGTCATGCGCCTTTGTCACCTTCGCCAGCAGAAGACAAAACCGGAGGGTCACGCGCACCATTGCCTGGCC
>CAYXKM010000077.1:0-9706 GCA_964465665.1 uncultured Woeseiaceae bacterium | reverse complement strand
GAATTGCACGCGCTCAGCAACTTCACGTTTTTGCGAGGCGCATCGCATCCGGAAGAGCTGGTGCAGACAGCTGCTTTGCAGGGTTACGAAGCACTGGCGATTACCGATGAATGTTCCGTATCCGGCATCGTCAGGGCGCATGTCGCGAACAAAAGCGCGGCGCTGAAGAAACTCATCATCGGCAGCGAGTGCCGGCTCACGAGCAAACTCAAACTCGTGGTGCTGGCGCGGAACCGCAGCGGGTACGCGGCATTGTGCCGCCTCATTACACAGGGCCGCCGGGCTGCGCAGAAAGGCAGTTACCGGCTGGACAGCACGGATTTCGCCGACGGCCTGCCGGATTGTCTGTTGCTGTGGATCCCGCATGATCAGATGCTGCTGGGTGCCGAGGACACCTGGATACTGGATGCCTTTCGCGATCGATTGTGGATTGGCGTCGAATTGCTGGCCGACGGCCTGGAGCGCCAGCGCCTGAATCGGCTGCAACAGCTGGGACGGGCGCTGGACCTGCCACTGGTTGCCTGCGGCGATGTGCACATGCACTGTCGAGGGCGGCGCATACTGCAGGACACCGTGACCGCAATACGCGAGGGCGTAACGCTGGAGCAGGCCGGGTTCGCCCTGTATCCGAATGGCGAGCGTTACCTTCGCCCGCGAAGCGTCATCGAAAAGATCTATCCGCAGGAGTTGCTGGAAGAGACGCTGCGTATTGCCGGGGCGATCGATTTTTCTCTCGACGAGTTACGCTACGAGTATCCGCATGAGCTGATACCGGCGGGTCAGACGCCCGCCGGCTACCTGCGCCAGCTGACCGGGGAGGGTATGCGGGGGCGCTGGCCGGAAGGCGCGCCCGCGAAGGTTGTCGCCCTGGTCGAACACGAACTGGAACTGATCCGGCAACTCGGATACGAATCCTATTTTCTGACCGTGTACGACATCGTGGCTTTTGCGCGGCGCCAGGGCATCCTTTGTCAGGGCCGCGGATCGGCGGCCAATTCCGCTGTCTGCTTCTGTCTTGGAATTACGGAAGTCGATCCGGGCAGGATGGCGACTCTCGTCGAACGATTCATTTCCAGGGAACGCAACGAACCGCCCGATATCGATGTCGATTTCGAACATGAACGGCGCGAGGAGGTTATCCAGTACATCTACGGAAAGTACGGCCGGCAACGCGCGGCGCTCGCGGCGACGGTCATTACCTACCGGCCGAGAAGTGCGCTGCGCGATGTTGGCAAGGCACTGGGTCTGAGCGGTCTCCAGGTCGAGCGGCTGGCGCGTTCGATGCAGTGGTGGGATGGCAGCACCGTCGATGACAGCCGGGTCCTGGAAGCCGGACTGGATCCGCAAAGCGCAGTTGTCAAACGATTGTTGTACCTGGTGCGTGAGCTGATCGGGTTTCCGCGCCACCTGTCACAGCACGTCGGCGGTTTCGTAATTTCCAATGGGCCGTTGTCGGAACTGGTGCCGGTAGAGAACGCCGCCATGGATGATCGCACGGTCATTCAGTGGGAAAAGAATGATCTCGAGGATCTCGGGCTACTGAAAGTCGACGTGCTGGGTCTCGGGATGCTGACGGCGATACGCCGCAGTTTCGATCTGATCCGCAACTACGACGGGCGCGAGTATTCCCTGGCTACCGTGCCGGCTGAGGATCCGCACGTCTATGACATGATCTGCGATGCCGACACGATGGGTGTATTCCAGATCGAGTCGCGCGCGCAGATGGCCATGCTGCCGCGTCTGAAACCCCGCTGTTATTACGATCTCGTCATTGAAGTGGCCATTATCCGCCCGGGCCCGATACAGGGTGACATGGTGCACCCGTATCTGCGGCGGCGTGACGGTGAGGAAGCGGTCGAGTATCCCAGCGATGACGTCCGGCACGTGTTGCAGCGTACGCTCGGCGTACCGATTTTCCAGGAGCAGGTGATGCAGCTTGCCGTCGTTGCGGCCGGATTCACGCCGGGCGAAGCGGATCGTTTGCGGCGCGCGATGGCAGCCTGGAAACGTCGCGGCGGCCTCGGGCCGTTCGAGGAAAGGCTGATCAACGGCATGCGGGTACGCGGCTATTCGGAAGATTTCGCCCGACAGATTTTTCAGCAGATCCTGGGGTTCGGCGAATACGGCTTTCCCGAATCGCATGCGGCGAGTTTTGCGCTGCTGGTCTATGTTTCCTGCTGGCTCAAGTGCCATGAACCGGCCGCATTTACCTGTGCGTTGCTCAACAGCCAGCCGATGGGGTTCTACTCGGCCTCGCAACTGGTCCAGGACCTCAGACGTCATGGTGTCGAAGTGCGCAGCGCCGATGTCAATCGAAGCGACTGGGACAGCAGCCTGGAACCGGCCGGGGACAGGCGGCCCGCTCTGCGACTCGGCCTGAGGCAAATCAAAGGGCTGTCGGAAATGGCCGGACAGTCGCTGGTCGCCGCCAGGAATGCCGGTCCATACCGCAGTATTCAGCAACTGGTGGAACGCACCCGCATCAACCGGCGGGAGCTGGCAGCGCTGGCGGCTGCGGGCGCCCTGTCGGCGCTCGACGGTCATCGTCACCAGGTACGCTGGACGGTGGAGGGAGTAGAGGAACCGACGGCGCTGTTCGCCAGCATGGATCGCTACGATGCGACACCCATGCTGCGTCGCCCGACCGAGGGACAGAATATCGTGGCCGACTACAAAAGCCTGGGGTTGACGCTGGAACGTCACCCCATGGCTCTCATCCGCGCGCGCCTCGACGGTTATGGATACGTTACCACCGGCGGACTCGGCGAATTGTCGAGCGGGCGTGTCATCCGCGTTGCCGGTCTCGTCATCACCAAGCAACGCCCCGGAACGGCAAGCGGTGTCACTTTTGTGACGCTCGAAGACGAGACGGGTTACGCAAATCTCATCCTCTGGAAACGGATCGCCGAGGAGCAGCGTGATGTGCTGCTGAATGCGCGTCTCATGGGGGTCGAGGGGGAACTACAGGTTGAAGGGAAGGTGATTCATATCATTGCGAAAAGGCTGCTGGACCACAGCGGTTTGCTGGGAGAACTCAGCGTGAGGAGCCGCGATTTTCGCTGATCAAGGCCAGATCCCGCTGATGACACGCAGTGGACAATCGATGGCAGCGCGACCCTAATCCTTATCCTTATCATCCTCCTCATCATCGAGATACAAAGAAAACGTATCTTCGATGTCCTTCATCGCCTCCCGCTGCTCACGAATTTCCTCCAGGCGCCGTCTGACTTCGCGCCTGCGCGCTGCTTCGTCGTCGTGTTCGAGTTCAATTTCCGCGATAAGGCTTTCCACATTGATCTCGACGGATACATCACCGACATTGTCTGACTCCGATTCCTCGTCCTCAGACTCTTCGTCTGCAAACTCATCGGTTTGATCGTCTTCTTCTTCGTTGGTGACCTCTGCGGACCGATCACGGTCTTCAGAAACTTTTGGCGCCATCGCGGACTCCGGATCAATTAACCAGCACAACGGCCGAACCCAATCACAATGGCGTCTGTATACCGCGAAAAAAGTCGGTGTGCAAGAAGCCGATCCTCGGTTTTCAAGCAGGGATCCGGTAAGCCTTCTATTGGATCAAATTGTTGATTTCAAAGATCGGCAGGAGAATTGCAAGGACTATAAGCAGCACGATTCCCGCCATGACGATGACCAGCAACGGCTGCATGATACCGAGCATCGTCGCAATCAGGGAATCGACCTCCCGTTCCTGCGTGCCGGCCGCCCGGCTCAGCATTTCCTCCAGTTTGCCGCTCGCTTCTCCGCTGGCAATGAGGTGTGTGGTCATGGGCGGGAACAGCTTGCTGGCTGCCAGCGACTTGCTGATCATGGCACCTTCACGGATTCTCAGTGCTGCCTCTTCAACTGCTTCGCGCATGGGCACGTTTACGACAACCTGTGCAGCGATCTGCAGCGACTCGAGTATTGGCACACCGCTGCCTGCAAGAATGCTGAGCGTCTGCGTGAATCGGGCCGTATTTATGCCTCGGGTCAATCGGCTGACGATCGGGATGCGCAGCAGTGCGAGGTGGTAGCGCCGTTTCGGGCCTTCCCGTTTCAGGAGCTGCCGGACGCCGAAGATCACGGCAACGGTAACCACGATCAATGCCGCCCAGTAGTCTCGGATGAAATCACTTGATGCGATCATGACGCGTGTAAGTATCGGCAACTGCTGGTTGTAGTTTTCGAATATGTACACCACCTTCGGCACAACGTAGGCCAGCATGAAACTGATGATGCCAACTGCCGTGACTACAAGCGCAATCGGATATATCAGTGCATTACGCACCTGCTGTTGCAGCACCTGTCGGGACTCGGTGAATTCCGCAAGTCGCTCGAGTACGGCATCGAGGTGGCCGGACTGCTCACCGGCCGCTACGGTTGCGCGGTAGAGATCCGGAAATGCCTGCGGAAAATCGCCGAGGCCATCTGCCAGTGTGTGCCCCTCCAGGACTTTTGATCGCACACCCAGCATGATGCTCTTGGCGCGCGGGCTTTCGTTTTGCTGACTTACCGCGAGCAGAGCTTCTTCCAGCGGCAGGCCTGCCTGGGACAACGTCGCAAGTTGCCGTGTCAGCAGCGACAGGTCACTTGCCGACAGGCCGCGACGCAGGGAAAAGCGCGTGCCCTGGCGTTTCGATTCCTTTTGCGCGATTTCCGTCACGCTGACGGGCAGGAGCTGCCTGTCGCGCAGGATCTGGCGAACGTGTTTTGGCGTATCGCCTTCCAGCAGTCCGCGCGATTCCTTGCCGGACTTGTCAAGAGCGACGAATTCGAAAGCACCCATTGGATTGCCTCAGTGCGCTTGCCTAGTCGGCGCGCGTGACTCGCAGAACTTCTTCCAGGGTAGTAGTCCCCGCAAGCACGCGACGGTTTCCGTCGTCGCGAATACTTGGCCCACGGGTTCTGGCATAACGTTCGAGTTCCTGTTCGCTCACGCCATCGTGACTCATTGTGCGCATTTTGTCATCGACGGCGATCAGTTCGTAAATGCCGGTGCGGCCGCGGTATCCGTTTCCGTCCTCGAGTCCCGGCCGGTAAAGGGTCGGCGGATTTTCCGGATCCACCTTCAATGTACGACACTCATACTCGCGACCGGTATAGGCGACCTTGGTATCGTCGTCCAGTACACGCACCAGGCGCTGCGCGAGTACCCCGATGAGGCTGGACGACAGCAGAAACGGCTCGACACCCATGTCGCGAAGACGCGTGACGGCGCCGGCCGCGGTGTTGGTATGCAACGTGGACATGACCAGGTGGCCGGTGAGGCTGGCCTGCACCGCAATCTCCGCGGTTTCAAGATCACGTATTTCGCCAACCATGACTACGTCGGGATCCTGTCGCAGGATTGCCCGCAGTCCGCGCGCGAAGGTCATTTCGACTTTGGTGTTGACCTGCGACTGGCCGATGCCGTCGATAAAATACTCGATGGGGTCCTCGACGGTCATGATATTGCGGCTGTTGTCGTTGATGCGTTCCAGCGCTGCATACAGCGTTGTGGTTTTGCCGGAGCCGGTCGGCCCGGTCACCAGGATGATGCCGTGGGGTTTGTGGATCAGGTCATCCATGACCGCCAGCGATTTGTCGTCCATGCCGAGCGAGGTCAGGTCCAGCCTGCCGGCCTGCTTGTCGAGCAGTCGCAGAACGACCCGTTCGCCGTGCCCGGACGGCATCGTGGAAACCCGAACATCGACGGCGCGGCCGGCGATCCTGAGCGAGATCCGGCCATCTTGCGGCAGGCGTTTCTCTGCAATGTCGAGTTTCGACATTACCTTGATGCGCGAGACGATCAGCGGTGCGACGGCACGCCGGGTCTGCAGGACTTCCTGTAATACACCGTCGATGCGAAAACGAACCACCAACCGGTTCTCGTAGGGTTCGATGTGAACGTCGGATGCGTTGTCCTTGACGGCTTGCGTCAGTACGGCATTGATGAATCGAATGATCGGAGCATCGTCGTCACTTTCCAGGAGGTCGGACGGTTCGGGCAGATCCTGAGCCACCTGCAACAGGTCCGTCTGTCCGTCGAAATCGCCGGCCATCTGCATGGCTTTGTTCGATCCCTGCTCGTAACACTGCTGCAGTATTGCGTCGAATGCGTCGGCGGATACTCTTGTCAATTGCAGCGGCACACCGGCGAATCGTCGTGCCTCGGCGAGGCTCAACGGGGATGCGCCCGTACGATAAATCGTATCGGCCCGGCCATCGGAAATATCCCGAATGAGGACGCCGTGTCGCTTGGCAAAAGAGAACGGCAGTGTGCGCGCGACCGTTAGTTCTTCAGCACGGTCCACCGGGTCGGTCGCAAGTACGATTTCGGCAGGAAAATCCATAGTTCAGGCGCGGTCGCCGTGACTCATTGCCCGGTGTCGTCCGAGTCGTCGGTTTCCTCAGGCAGGCGCAGGTCGATGACCGGACCGGTCGGCTTGTCATACGATTCGAGCGGTGGCAGAACGGGGCGTGCTTCGCCCGGCATGATGGACACGCGCCCCCCCTTGCCCCCGCGCCCCTGCTGTTGCACTTCGCGAATGTAGTTGTACTTGGCATTGGTTTCGTAGGCCATCTGCACGTTGTCGCGCAGAATCTTCGGTCGGATGAATATCATCAGGTTGGTCTTGACCTTGTCAGTGGTCCGGCTGCGGAACAGGGCGCCGAGTATCGGGATGCTGCCAAGAATCGGAACGCGCTGGTCGCTTTCACGCAACGTGTCCTCGAGGAGGCCGCCCAGCACGAGGATGGCACCGTCCTCGACAATTACGGTTGTCTCTATAATGCGCTGATTGGTAATGAGGTCGACCGCGCCTTCCGAGGATTGTGCAATGTTGGAAATTTCCTGCGAAATCTTCAGCAGCAGCGAGTCGCCTTCGTTGATCTGCGGCGTGATCACGAGCTTCACGCCAACCTGCTGGCGGTCGACGGTCTGAAACGGATTGACGGCGCCGCCGGCACCGCCGCCGGTGTTGGAGTACGAACCGGTAACGAACGGCACTTCCTGACCGACGTTCAGACTGGCCTCCTCGTTGTCCGTCGTCACTATGGTCGGGGTGGATATGATATTGGTGTCAGCATCCCCCTGCAGCGCACGCAGGATAGCGGCGAAATTGGTACCGCTGTCGGCGATACGCCCGACGCCAAGCGTTATGCCGGCGCCGATCAGGCTGGCGGGATTGGTGACATTGTCACCTTCGCCCGTGATAGCCCCGGCCAGACCGACAACTCCGGGTTCCGGAGGGAAGTTCGTGACGCCGATGGCTGCATTGTCACCACTGCCGTCAACCGCCCAGGTGACCCCGAGATCCGCGCTCTTGCCTGCAATCACTTCGACGATGATGGCTTCCACCAGTACCTGGGCACGCCGGATGTCGAGTTTGTCGACGATGCTCATCAGCGATCGCATCATTTTCGGTGGCGCATTGACGATGATCGCGTTGGTCTGGGTGTCGGCCCAGACGCTGACCAGGTCGGAGGCGCCGGCTGCGGGAGCCGCGCCCGCGGCCACCTGTTGCGTGAAATGCTGTTGCAACTTCGTTGCCAGTTCCTCGGCGTCCGCATAGCGCAGGTATCGGACCTGGGTATCGCCGCCGTCCTGCAATGGCGTATCGAGATGCGCAATCAGGGCGCGGAGACGCAGACGTTGGGTCCGGTCGCCGCCGATGAGTACGCTGTTCGTACGTGCGTCGGCAACCAGGCTTGTCGTAACCGGAATACCATCCGGACTCGGCGCCTGGGTCAATGCCGTAAGGACGCGCACCACTTCAGAAGACGAGGCATGCTGCAGCGGCACAACCTCGATGTCCTCGTCATTGGACTGATCGATGCGACGAATGATCGAGACCATGCGCTGCACGTTGTGGGCGCGATCCGAAATGATCAGCATGTTTGAACCGTTATGCGCTGCGAGATGCCCGTACTGCGGGATCAGCGGCCGCAGTATCGGGACCAGCTGTGCGGCACCGACATTCTGTACCTGTATGACCTGCGTGACGATATCGTCGGCACCGGCGCCGTCGGTCGAAAGGAAACCCGGGTACTGCCTCGCGCTCGCATCCGGCAAAATCTTGATGACATCGCCCGTTGTGATTGCCACGTAGCCGTGAACTTCGAGGATGGAAAGGAATGCCTCGTAAAACGCATCGGGCGACATCTCGCTGGAAGACAACATCGTGACCTTGGCATTGACGCGTGGATCCAGGATGAAGTTCTTGCCGGTTACGGCACCGACCGCCTCGACAATCTTGCGAATATCGGCGTCCTTGTAATTCGGTGTGATCGTCGGCTGCTGCGCGAGCGTTGCGGCTGCGACAGACAACAGCAGGATCGCAATGGCCCTGAATACCTTGATTTCAGTTCGGGTTTCCCGCGAGTTTCGAGGTTCTTTGATCACTGAGTCTCTTCCAGGCTGAGTTGGCTGGTTTTCAGAACCAGCACTTCAGGCTGTCCATTCCTTTCCACGGTGACAGATACCTGATCGGCACTGCCGAGATTCTGAAATATCTGCATTGCCTGCTGCGGATCCGTCAAGGCAGCGCCGTCGATGTCCTTGATGAGATCCCCTGGCCTTAGTCCCAGCGCTGCAAATTGCTTGCGGTCCCGCCCGGGATAAACCCGGTAACCCTGTTGTTGACCGGCGACAAAATACGGTGTCGGCCGGATAACGTCGGCGAGTTTGGTCACATTCTGCGCTACGACGTTTTGAATGCTGTTTTCATCTTCAGATTCGGAGGTACGTGTTGCCGTTGCCACGTTGCGCCGTACCGGTTGCGTGCTGGTCGGAAAGTCTCGCGGAAGGTTCAATTCCTTGAGAACGCCACTTTCGTTCAGTACTACCCGGTCCCGGTACACGGCGTGCAGGGATGTGCCCGATACGATCGAGTCACCGATCACATACACCTTATCGTCGTTGCTCTGGTCGGCGATGATAGCAACCGAGGATCGCGGGTCCGTGGCAGCAATGGTGCCCTTCAGCGAAAGGCTCAGGCGCGTCTCGGCGAGATTCTCGGTCGGGTCGGGGGTCGGCGGTGGCGCGGCATCCGGTGAGGCGACGCCGAAAAGATGTGATTCGGCGATGGCCTGCACGTTGGCCCGGGCGTGGTTGCCCGGATTGACCGCGCCGGTCGCCCGCGACGGCGCCGGGTACAGGGTATCGCTCCCGGATGAGCCCGGTACCAGCATCCAGATGATTTGGGCAAGCTGCCAGCCGATTGCGACCACCAGCAGCAGGGTCACCCATTTTGGCAGTAAACGGCTGGCCGCAGTGAGTACCTGCAAGCCATCCAAGTTACTGAAATCCGACCATTTTGCTTCGAGAGCCATGTGCCTCAGCCTGTCATTTTTGCATACGACTGCAAAGGCCGTTTTGCATGCCGATGCCACATATTTAACGCGGCATACCGATGATAAGGTTTCGCAACGCCCGCAAACAAGCACACCTCATCAAAAAAACCTATATATAGCAAGTATATACCTCAAAGATTTAATGCTATGCATGACACCCTGCGCCAGACCTCGCCCGGATTGCCTGAAAACTGCGAACCAGACTTGGAGTTGGCTTGCGGCCCCCCATATATAATTGCCGTCTGCAAGCTGTTGCTTTCGATCTCCGGGGCTCGTGTTAGTGGAATGTAAGACCAATGAACGAACGTGACACACAGAAAGGCCGCTCCGACGACCACAATCTGGCGCTGGAGGAAGCGCGACCCAGGTTGAA
>CAYXKM010000076.1:0-3874 GCA_964465665.1 uncultured Woeseiaceae bacterium | reverse complement strand
ACTCGAGTACGGGACTGCACCATTCGGGCGGAACGGTCTGCGAGCCGGTGGACATACCGGTCAACAAGCGGCACTTCGACATGGTGTACAGCCACATCAAGTACAGCGACAAACCGTTCATGGGTTCCGTTACCCGGCCCGAGCGTGCCGAGGATTCGGTTGCCATGGCGAAGATCGTGTTCGGCGACGAGTTCGTGGAAAACAACGCGGTAATGTCGAGCCTGATCAACGTCAATTCGCCGTTGACCTACGACAGTACGATGCTCGGATCATTGACCGTCTACGCGCAACACAACCAGGCAACGGTCATATCGCCGTTCATACTCTCCGGTGCGATGTCGCCCGTTACGGTTGCCGCGACAGCCGCGCAGATACTGGCGGAAGCGCTGGTCGGCATGGCCTACGCGCAGCTCGTCAGGCCCGGTGCCCCAGTGGTTTTCGGCATGTTCTCGAGTGCCATTTCCATGCAATCCGGTGCACCGACCTTTGGCGGCCCGGAACCGAGCCTCGTCCTGTACACCGTCGGGTCTCTCGCGCGCCGCCTGGGCGTGCCGTTTCGCAGCGGTGGCGGCTTGTGCAGCTCCAAAATACCGGATGCGCAGGCGGCGTACGAATCTGCCAATACGTTGCAGACCGCGGCACTGGCCGGCGTCAACTTCATGTTGCACACGGCCGGCTGGCTGGAAGGCGGTCTGTCGATGGGTTACGAAAAATTCATCATGGATATCGATCAGGCCGATATGCTTGCGGTGTTGCTGCATGGCGTCGATCTGTCCGAGAATGGCCAGGCGATGGAGGCATTTCGCGAAGTCGGGCCGGGCAAGCACTTTCTCGGCTGCGCACACACGCGAGCGAATTTCGAATCCGCGTTTTACCGCTCCAAGGTGGCAGACAACAACAGTTTCGAGCAGTGGGAAGAGGATGGCTCTCTCGATTGCGCCATGCGTGCAAACAGGATCTGGAAAAAAATGCTCGCGGAATACGAACAACCACCGCTGGATCCGGCCATCGACGAGGCGCTCATCGATTATATGACCAGGCGCAAGGCCGAATTCGCAGACCAGAACTATTAAAACCCTGAGCAAGAGGCGAATTGATGAATGCCAGCAATGAACCAGTCGGCGACGACGAATTCGAGGATTTCAACCTTGCCGATCTGCCCGATGACGAGCTTGTGCAGCAGATACACGATGACCTTTACGACGGGCTGAAAGAAGAGATCGAGGAAGGCACAAATATTCTGCTGCAGCGGGGATGGGCGGCCGAAAAGGTTCTGAATGACGCACTCGTTGGCGGAATGAAGATCGTCGGCATCGATTTCCGTGACGGCATACTTTTTGTGCCGGAAGTGCTGCTCGCGGCAAATGCCATGAAAGGCGGTATGGCGATTCTGAGACCGCTGCTTGCCGAGACCGGCGTGAAACCCATCGGCAAAATGGTGATCGGTACGGTCAAAGGCGACATTCATGACATAGGCAAGAACCTGGTCGGGATGATGATGGAAGGCGCAGGGTTCGAAGTCATCGATATCGGCATCAATAATTCAGTTGACGATTACTTCGGCGCACTCGAGCAGCACAAACCGGATATTCTCGGTATGTCGGCACTGCTCACGACCACGATGCCTTACATGAAAGTCGTGGTTGACGAAATGGTCAAGACGGGTATTCGCTCCGATTACATCGTGATGGTCGGCGGAGCGCCGTTGAACGAGGAATTCGGAGCTGCCGTCGGTGCGGACGCCTATTGCAGGGACGCATCGCAGGCGGTGCAGACAGGCCAGCGCCTGTTGCAAGCCAGGAGGTCTGCAGCTGATGCCTGAACCGCTGCTCATCATTGCCTGCGGTGCGCTCGCACGGGAAATAGGCGAGATGCGCAGGTTGAGCGGATGGCAGCATGTGCATGTCAAATGCATCGATGCCCGTCTGCACAACCATCCGGCGAAGATTCCCGGCGAGGTCCGCAGGTGCATCGACGAGTACCGGCAACGCTACTCGAACATTTACGTTGCGTATGCTGATTGCGGCACGGGTGGTGCGCTCGACCGGGTACTCGAAGAGGAAGGGATCGAGCGATT
The DNA here is from genome assembly GCA_964465665.1 of uncultured Woeseiaceae bacterium. Classification (GTDB taxonomy): domain Bacteria; phylum Pseudomonadota; class Gammaproteobacteria; order Steroidobacterales; family Woeseiaceae; genus JAKEGN01. Next base: position 1,797 of record CAYXKM010000076.1, on the reverse strand, counting down.
GCCAGGAGCGCATTGTTACCAGTTTTTTGCCGGATCCGAGGCGTTTTCCCGTTTGTCTGACGAAGAGCCGGGGACCTTTTACCTGACGGATTTCCTGGTGCGGAACTTCGACCGGCTGGTGGTCAGCGCGCTCAAACTCGATCGGCATCCGGAGCTGCTGCCGATTCTGTTCGCCAACTACCGCCGCGTCGTGTACCTCGCGCAGACCCGGAACGAAGAACTGGCGACGGACGCGCAAAAAGTCGCGGAATACCTCGGCCTGGAATACCACTGCGTGCACACCGGCTACGGCGGGCTCGAAACCGGGTTGACGAAGGCGATACGGCGTCGCGATGAGCGTGAAAAAGACCATTATTTACTGGCGTGACATCCCCTCGCAGGTGATTGTGCAGCGGGGTCGGCAGCGCGAGAAAGCGCAATTGAGCGCCAGGTTCCAGGAAGCGATCGACCGGGCAGCCATGCGCGCCGGCAAAGGAAGCAGTGATGCTTATATCAGCGAATGGCGGCGAGTTACCGAGAATCTCGACCTGGCCGGCGATCTCGGAAGCTACGTCGCCGCAGAAATCGAACGGCTGGAATCCGAATACTCCGATGACAGGCTTTCGTCACTGATCCGCAGCCACGGAGCCGGCTGACAGTGAAACGCGGGCCGGGACGCCATAGACACCTGAACAACAACACGTCGCGTCGCGCCGGCCAGCCGACAACGCCGCCGAATCCATCACCAGAGGAAAATGGATGACCGTCACTGTCGTAAGCTCGCAAAAAAAGGAAGTACGCATCGGCTTCGACGAGCGATTTGTAATCATCGGTGAGCGCATCAATCCCACCGGGCGAAAGATTCTCGCGGAGGAAATGAAAGCCGGCAACTTCGACCGTGTCGTCAGCGACGCTCTCGCCCAGGTCGAAGCAGGCGCACACATGCTCGACGTCAACGCCGGCATACCGCTGGCCGACGAACCGGCGATACTTGCCAAAGCCATCCAGATCGTTCAGTCGGTCACCGACGTGCCCTTGTCCATCGACTCCTCCATCGTCGCGGCGCTGGAAGCCGGGCTTGCCGTTTACAAAGGCAAAGCACTGGTCAACTCGGTTACCGGCGAGGAAGACCGACTCGAGACCGTGTTGCCGCTGGTGAAGAAATACGGCGCGGCTGTGGTTGCCATTTCCAACGACGAAACCGGCATCTCCGAGGATCCGGATGTTCGCTTCGCAGTGGCCAAAAAAATCGTCGAGCGTGCCGCGGATTACGGTATCCCGCGGGAGAATGTCATCGTCGATCCGCTGGTCATGCCGATTGGTGCCATCAACTCGACGGGCCAGCAGGTCATGCATCTCGTCCGTCGCTTGCGCAACGAGCTCAAGGTCAACACCACCTGCGGTGCCTCCAATGTCAGTTTTGGCCTGCCGAACCGGAACGGCATAAACAGCGCGTTTCTGACCATGGCGATCAGTGCAGGTTTGACCTCGGCCATTACCAGCCCGCTGCACGCCGAAGTGGTGCAGGCCATACGCGCGGCGGAGGTCATGATGGGTCACGATCCGGATTGCACACGATGGAGTCGCGCCTACCGCGAGGGCTCCACGGAAGACCCTGCCACCTCGGCCCGCGGCGGGCGTGTCCGGCGCCGCCGGCCGGCTTGAAGTAAACACCGGTGACACGAGACGCAAGAGTGGTTTTTCTGCCGTCCGGCAAGCGGGGCACTTTTGCTGTCGGAACGGCATTGCTCGATGCGGCGCGCCAGGTCGGTGTCGCCATCGATTCCGTTTGCGGCGGGCGGGCGCTGTGCGGACGTT
>CAYXKM010000075.1:0-3043 GCA_964465665.1 uncultured Woeseiaceae bacterium | reverse complement strand
GCTGGCGTCGGAATCGTCCGGTATCTGGTTGTACTGGTCATCGATCTCAAATATGACTTCGGCATTCAGTTGTTCCGCATCGAAGCGCACGGATACGACGCGGCCGATGGTTACGCCGGACATGGCAACCGGCGCGCGGCTCTTCAGGCTGCCGACATTCTCGAATCGCGCACTGACCGTGAAAGTTTCGGAGCCGGAAAAAGTGTCCGAACCCGTGGTCTGGGTTGTCAGGAAAAACAATGCCGCAATGCCCAGTAACACGAAGAGCCCGGTTCCCAGTTCCACTGAACGCGTTTGTTGCATGCTAGTTCCTCAGATCGAAACGGCGGTAATCATGAAATCGAGTATGAGCACGGCGATCGCAGTCAGTACCACCGTTCGGGTGGTCGCCCGCCCTACGCCCTCGGCCGTCGGCACCGCATTATAGCCCTCCCACACGGCATACAGGCTCGCGACGATGCCAAACACGATACTCTTGACGATTCCTTCGTAAATATCGCCCATTTCCAGCGTACTTTGCATCTGCTGCCAGAACGCGCCGGCATCCACTCCCATCAGGCTGACGCCGACAAGATGTGCGCCGAAAAGCCCGACCACGGTGAATACCGCGACCAGCAAGGGCATGGCGATCACGCCGCCGAGAAAGCGCGGCACCAGCACCCGGCGTAACGGATTGATGGCCATCATTTCCATCGCAGAAAGCTGATCCGTCGCTTTCATCAGGCCGATCTCGGAAGCCAGCGCGGTGCCGGCGCGTCCGGCAAACAGCAAGGCAGTGATCACCGGGCCGAGCTCCTTGATCAGGGAGAACGCGGCAAACGTGCCTATCGAATCCTCGGCGTTGAATTTCGACAGGTTGGAATAACCTTGCAGGCCAAGCACACCGCCGACGAAAAAACCGCAAACCATGATGATGACCAGCGACAGGGCGCCGGCATTGTGCACCTGGTGCACCACCAGGTTGAAACGCTTGACGAAAATGCTCGGTGAATTGCTGAGCAGGCGCAGGAAAAACAGTTGCATGGCACCGAATGTGCGCAGGAATTCCTTGAATGTAATGTACAGATCGCGAAACATGATTTATTGCTCGACGTCCCGACCCAGCAGTTGCTCTTCGTAGTCCGGCGCCGCGAAATGAAACGCGACAGGGCCATCCGCCATTCCGTGCATGAATTGCTGTACCAGTTTCGATTGCGTGTTCTGCAGCTCCAGCGGGCTGCCGGATGCCGCCACCTTGCCGTTGGAAATGAGATAGCTGCAATCCGACACAGTAGCGATTTCCTGCACGTCGTGGCTGACCAGGATGCTGGTTATGCCGAGAGCATCGTTCATCTTTCGTACCAGCCGCACGATGACGCCCATCGAGATAGGGTCGAGGCCGACAAAAGGCTCGTCGTAGATCAGAATATCCGGGTCCATGACCATCGCCCGGGCGAGCGCAACGCGACGCGCCATACCACCGGACAGCTGCGCCGGCATCATGTCCGCAGCGCCTCTTAAGCCCACTGCATGCAGTTTCGTCAGCACCACGTGCCGAATGAGCCGGTTAGGCAACTTGGTGTGCTCGCGCAAGGGAAACGCGACGTTTTCGAAAACGCTGAGGTCGGTCAGCAATGCGCCGTTCTGAAACAGCACGCCGAAACGCCGGCGCAATCGGTACAGGTCCTTCTGGTTGAGCTTCCCGATATCGACGCCATCGATAAGTACGTGGCCCCGGTCCGGTACCAGCTGCCGCGTAATGAGACGCAACAGCGTGGTCTTGCCGGTGCCGCTCGGTCCCATGACCGCAGTCACGTCGCCGCGGCGAATGCTGATATTCAGGCCCTTGAATATCTGCATTGCACCGCGTGAGTAATCGAGATCGCGGACCTCGATGATATTTTCGTCGTTGGCGCCCATGACAGGAGCGACGCTCAGGCGGCGTCGGCTTCCATGGCGGAATCGTACTTGCCGAGATGCGCCAGGCTGTTCAGTTTCGCGCGCATGTAAAGCGCTTTCTGCCCGGCGGCAAACTGCCCTTCCTTGCCGCGCCACGCCTCCAGTGCCGGCGCCTGCAGCGCGCGCCCGTAGGAAAAGGAAACTTCCCAGGGCAGCTTGCCCATGCGATTCATGAGGTCGAGGTGCAGGGTCGCCTCCTCGGCCGTCTGGCCGCCGGAGAGAAAGGCGATGCCGGGCACTTCGGTCGGCACATGAGCTTTCAGGCAGCGCAAGGTCGCTTTCGCGACTTCCTCGGGGCCGGCACGATTCGATGCTTTGGTACCGGATATCACCATGTTGGGCTTCAGGATGATGCCCTCGAGCGCAACCCGGTGCGCCCGAAGCTCTTCAAACACCGCGTCCAGTGCGTCCGCCGTGACTTCCTCGCAGCGAGCAATGCTGTGGTCGCCATCCATGATCACTTCCGGTTCAACTATGGGCACGATCTGCGCTTCCTGGCAGAGTGCCGCATAACGCGCCAGCGCGTGTGCATTGGCACGCAGGCAGAACTCGGTAGGGATGCCCTTGCCGATGTTGATGACCGCACGCCACTTGGCGAAACGCGCGCCCATGCCGTAGTACTCTTTCAGGCGGTCCCGCAAGCCATCCAGGCCTTCGGTAATCACCTCGCCAGGGAATCCCGCCAGCGGTTTGGCGCCGGTATCGACCTTGATGCCGGCAATCATGCCGAGGTCGTTCAGGTACTTCGGAAACGGCACGCCGCCCGATGTGCTCTGGCGGATGGTCTCGTCGTACAGTATGACTCCGCCGATAAACGCTTCCGCCCCCGCGGCGGTGAACAGCATTTCACGGTAGCGGCGCCGATTCTCTTCGGTCGACGCGGTACCGATGCTGTCAAAGCGTTTCTTGATGGTCGGACTGCTCTCATCGGCCGCCAGGATACCCTTGCCCTTGCCCACCATGGCTTTGGCCACCGAGTTAAGTTCTTTCAGATTCATCGCGAGCTTTCTCCTGGTCATTTCAGGTCGGAAAAAACGCCGTGCAGTTCCGGATCCTGCGGCGCAATTCTTGTCTTAAGGGGACGGCCTATCATAGAAAAATTCCC
>CAYXKM010000074.1:0-14463 GCA_964465665.1 uncultured Woeseiaceae bacterium | reverse complement strand
TGCGTGGTCGATGGCTGCCCGCCGGGACTCGAGCTGGCCGAGTCCGACATACAGCAGGATCTCGAACGCCGTCGTCCCGGCCGGTCGCGCCACACCACGCAACGCAATGAAGCTGACCAGGTGCGAATACTCTCGGGCGTCTTCGAAGGCAGGACAACCGGCACGCCGATCGGCCTCCTGATCGAGAATACCGATCAACGCTCGCACGATTACGGCGACATCAAGGACAAGTTCCGGCCGGGCCATGCCGACTACAGTTACCAGCAGAAATACGGCATTCGCGATTACCGTGGCGGCGGACGGTCATCTGCCCGTGAAACGACAATGCGCGTTGCCGCCGGGGCGATCGCGCGCAAGTACCTGCGGGAACGACTGGGAATTCACATCCGGGGATTTCTCGCGCAGCTCGGACCGATCGTGCTCGAAGCGAAAGAACTGGCCTTTGTCGATCAGAATCCTTTTTTCTGCGCCGACCCGGAGCGGGTCCAGGAGCTCGAATCGTACATGGACGCGCTGCGCGACCAGGGCGATTCGATCGGCGCAAAAATCAGCATCCTCGCCAGTGGGGTTCCGCCGGGCCTCGGCGAACCGGTATTCGACAAACTCGAGGCCGATCTCGCGCACGCACTCATGAGCATCAACGCGGTCAAGGGTGTCGAGCTTGGTGCCGGATTTTCCGCCGTCACCCAGCGCGGCAGCGAGCATCGCGATGAGATGACCCCCGGCGGATTTGTCAAGAACGATGCCGGCGGCACTCTGGGCGGAATATCGACAGGCCAGGACATACTCGCGAGTATTGCGCTGAAGCCGACATCGAGCATCGCTGTTCCCGGGAAAACCATTGACAGCAAGGGCGCAGAATCGCAGATCGTTACCACGGGCCGGCACGATCCCTGTGTCGGGCTGCGTGCGACGCCGATTGCCGAAGCCATGGTGGCACTGGTTTTGATGGATCATTACCTGCGGCATCGGGCGCAGAATGCCGACGTACGCTCGGCAACGCCGGATATATCGTCGCCCTGATCTTCGATCCGACCCGGCCGTCAGCTCTTACATTTGCCAACAGAGGTTTTAAGCGAAGACATGTCGAAGGTTTTTGACGTTGCAGTGGTCGGCGCAACCGGAGCTGTTGGCGAAGCCATGCTGGTGATACTCGCGGAGCGCAAGTTTCCGGTCGGCAAGGTGTATGCCCTGGCGAGCGAGCGCTCCGTCGGAAAAAACGTCGCGTTTGGCAAGAAGTCACTCAAAGTGCAGAATCTCGCGGACTTCGATTTTTCGAATGCTGCCATTGCCCTGTTCTCTGCCGGCGCATCGGTATCGGAGTTGTACGCACCCAAAGCCGCGGCCGCAGGCTGTGTTGTCATCGACAACACGTCGCGATTTCGTTACCAGGACGAAATTCCCCTTGTGGTACCCGAAGTCAACCCGGAAAAAATCGCCGACTACGGCAACGCCGGTATCATCGCGAACCCGAATTGTTCGACCATTCAGATGGTCGTTGCATTGAAGCCCATTTACGACGTTGCCGGCATCAGGCGGATCAATGTTGCCACGTACCAGGCGGTGTCCGGCGCCGGTCGAAGCGCGGTCCTGGAGCTTGCGCGGCAGACCGCGGCGTTACTGAACGGCCGGTCGCTGGATCTGAAAGGACCGGCCAAACAGATTGCTTTCAATGTCGTACCCCATATCGATGTCTTCCTCGAGAATCGATATACGAAGGAAGAAATGAAAATGGTTTGGGAAACACGCAAGATACTCGGCAACCCGACCATTGCGGTCAATCCCACTGCCGTGCGCATTCCCGTCTTCTACGGTCATTCGGAAGCCGTGCACATCGAAACCGAGCGAAAAATCACCGCCACAGAAGTCTGCGATCTGCTGCGAAATGCGCCCGGCGTCAAGCTCATCGACGGCACCGAAACCGGCAAATACCCGACCGCGGTTACCGACAGTGCCGGCACCGACCCGGTTTATGTCGGCCGCGTGCGCGAAGACATCAGTCATCCGCTGGGTATCAACCTCTGGGTGGTGTCGGACAATATTCGTAAAGGCGCGGCACTAAATAGCGTCCAAATAGCTGAAATATTGGCCAAAAAGTATTTATAAGCTATAGTTCACCCGCAAACCTGCCGGGCGATTGCGGATCGAGATTCGAGTTCCGGGACGTTGCTGTCAACCGGGAAATTTGGGGTGCTGGAGAAAAACACTATGTCTCGAAGGCTGAATCGTATATGGCTGTTACCGGCGCTTCTCGTTGCCAGTGACATCTGGGCGCTTGGTCTTGGCGATATACGATTGAGTTCGGCTCTGAATGAACCGCTGCGTGCCGAAATCGAGCTCCTGTCCGCCACGCCCGAGGAACTGAACAACATCAAGGTGCAGCTTGCATCGGCCGAGACTTTCGATCGCTACGGCATAGACCGCCCGCTGTTCCTCACCCGCCTGCAGTTCGAGATCTCCAAATCCGGGCGGGCCGACGGCAATATCATCCGGGTCACGTCCGTCGATCCGATCCGCGAGCCCTTCGTCACTTTTCTCGTCGAAGCAAGCTGGTCCCGCGGCCGCTTGCTTCGCGAATACACCGTGCTGCTCGATCCGCCGACGTTCGCGCCGCCGCCGGTGGCACAGGCCCCGCAGGCGGTAACGGCGCCGACGCGATCGGCGCAGGCGGACAGCGGGCAGATAGAACGACCGGCTCCGCGAGAGCCGCAACCTGAACCGCAAACCGAACCGGAGTCTACACAGCCGGCGGTCGCGCCGCGCAGCACTCCGCCAGTGAGGAGCGTCGCGGAACCGGAGGCCGGAACCGAGGCAGAGATTCGTTCCTTCGATGCCACGCCGGGTGGCGAAATCCTGGTACAGCGCGGTGACACGTTGTGGGGCATTGCGCAGCGCGTCCGGCCCGACAGCCGGCTGACGATGAACCAGACGATGCTCGCGATTTTCGAAGCGAATCCCGAAGCCTTTGCCGGCAATATCAATGTCTTGTCGGCTGGCGCCAGCCTCCGAATTCCGAGCGCCGACGACATATTCCGCATCAGTCGCGCCGATGCCCAGACCGAGGTAGCGCGACAGCACGATTCCTGGAGCGGATCGGCCGGGATGCCGTCGACGCAGCCGAGCCTGACGCTGGTACCGCCGGACGACGAGCAGACCGCTTACGACGAGACCAGTCAGGTGCCGACCACGGACATCGATGAGCCGGTCGATGCCGATGAAGTCTCGACCGGCGATCCGACCGAGGATCGTATCCGTGAAATCGAGGGCATACTTGCCGATCAGGATGCGCTGATCGAAATCGAGGACAACGAGCTCGCCGCATTGCGCGCCGAACTGGCACGACTGCGAGGCGAAGAACCCGAGGTTGTCGATGCAGATGACGAATCTGTCGACGAGGGTGCCGACGATGTCGTGGCGGACGACGAGATTTTCGGCGCCGACGAGGAGCCCGTTGCCGAAGATGTCGTGGATGAGGAAGAGCCTGCCGACACCGAAGCGGCTGCTCCGGAAGTACCGAGGGTCGTCAGGCGGCTGCAGGACGAACCGGGACTGCTGGACAAGATCCTTTCGGCGGTCACCGGAATCTGGGGCGCAATCGGTGCTGCCCTTATCGTGGTGCTGGCGATTCTTGTCTGGTTTGCCCGCCGCGCCGCCGGCCGCAGTTCGGACGACTCGACCGGCGTATGGAACGCGCTGGATACGGATGACGCGGACAGCGAATCGGTAGCATCGACAGAAAGATTGCGCGCGCTGGCCCGCGAGGACGACACCGCCATTGTTGTCGTCGAACAGGGCCGGGGCGCCAATCGCGACGAAGGGCGCGCGGCTGCGCGCCGTACGCCAGCCATCGCGGACGACGACGAACTCTCCGGCAGCGGCGCGGTCGAGTCGCTCGAGGATACCTTCAGCAGCGAGACCGCTATCAACCTGGATCAGTCCGATCCGGTGGCCGAAGCCGATTTTCACATGGCCTACGGCCTGTACGACCAGGCAGCCGACCTCATCAATGGCGCGCTCACGCACGAACCGGAGCGTCAGGATTTGCTGGCCAAACTCTGCGAAATCTATTACGTCTGGGGCAACCGGGATGCGTTCATCGACGCGGCCGCGCGCATGAAAGCGGTGGCCGGCGGCGACAATGCCGACTGGGGCAAAATCGTCATCATGGGACAACAGATTGCCGGGGATCACGAGATGTTCTCCGGTGTCAGCGCCGCGGCCGCGACTCGCGCTGTCGACCTGTCGTTCGATGGCGCGATGGACGAAGCCAGCGAGCTCGACATGGATTTTGCCGGTGGCCCGGACGGCATGGCCAGCGATGTCATCGATCTCGGTGCCGACAGCAGAGGCATGCCAGCCCTCGGCGAACGCACAGGTGGCATCGACTTCACGTTCGATGACGAAGACACGTCGGCATCCGTTACGCGCGAGATGCCCGGGGCGAAACGCACCAGCTCTGCCATCGAGAGCCAGACCATCGAGCTCACCAGGTCTGGCCGCACCGTCGAAACGCCGACTATCGAGCAGCAGTTTGCGACGCTGGAGGCCACTGGCGAGCTGCCGTCGCTCGCGGACAGCGAAGCGACCGCGCTGGCAAGCCTGGACGACGACGATGACAGGAAGGAGCCCACGGCCGAGATCAATCTCGACGATCTCGATCTGGATCTCGCAGGGCTCGGCGAAGTGGGCATGTCGGCGGATGCCGATGATGTCATCGACCTCTCGGATCTCGACGACACCTCTGAAAGCCGCACACTGCAATTCGACAACGATCTCGATGCGACCGGGCGGAACCTCTCGCTGGATGATTTCGACGACACGGCATCGACCGGCAAGAACCCCGAGATATCCGATACGGGCCGGCATGCCGCTTACGACGACGACAAGGACGATACCGACGTCGGGCTCGAGGTAGACAGAAGCCTCCTCGATGCCACGGGCATGACCCAGGTATTGAGCGATGACATGGCTGTTGCAACAGGCAACGATTTCGGGTCCGCGCTTTCGGACGAAGAGAGAACCATGCTCGCTCCTATGGACGACGAGGAGTCCACGCTGCTTAGTTCCTCCGATGACGACTTCGATTTCGCCAAGACCGAAGCGCTGCCGAAGAATGTCTTCAGCGGCAGCAACCTGATGGACGAAACCGGTGAAATGCCGCGATTGGGTGCCGGCAGCACCGACGTAGATCTGGATCTCGACGATCTGACGGCGGCGCTGAAGGTTAGCGGCATGGGCGACACTGTCAAGCGGCGTCGCGACGAGCGCACCGTCGAGCAACCACGAATACGGCGTGGAGCTTCGCGCGATCAGGACGACGATGAGGACCTCTCGCCGACCCAGGCGTTGACTCCCGACGATATTTCCGACGATCTGCACGATGCGCGCACCATGACCGAGGTCGGCACCAAGCTGGACCTGGCACGCGCTTACGTCGACATGGGGGACCCGGCCGGCGCCCGCAGCATACTCGAGGAAGTTCTCGATGAAGGCGACGCGGGGCAACGTCAGCAGGCGCAGAAGTTACTGGATTCCCTGCCTGACTGATTTCTGAAAGGCGTCACCGTCTTTCGCCTTCCGGAACGCGCATGCGATTTGCCCTCGGCATCGAATACGACGGCACAGCGTACAACGGCTGGCAGCGGCAAATGAGCGGCATTGGTATTCAATCACCGGTCGAAAATGCCATCACTGCGGTCGCCAACCACCCGGTCGAAGCCGTCTGCGCTGGCCGTACCGATGCCGGTGTTCACGCGTCAGGCCAGGTCGCACACTTCGATTCGGCCGCGATGCGCTCGATGCGCGGCTGGCTCCTCGGGATCAACAGCAATCTGCCGGCGGACATCAATGCGACCTGGGTCGCGCAGGTGCCGGACGATTTTCACGCGCGATTCTCAGCGCAATCCCGTAGTTATCGTTACCTCATTCTGAATCGCAATGTCCGGTCTGCGCTCTACCGCCACAGGGCCTGGTGGGTGCATCAGCCGCTGGACGTCCTGCGCATGCAGGATGCAGCAAAGTGCCTGCTGGGCGAGCATGATTTTTCCGCATTTCGCGCCGCCGGCTGCCAGGCGAAAAGCCCGGTGCGTGAAATTCGTGCATTCAACATCGACAGGCTGGGCGAGTGGGTAAGCCTGACAGTCACGGCCAATGCATTCCTGCAACACATGGTGCGGAACATCACCGGATTGCTGGTTGCAATCGGCTACGGCGATTCTCCGGTGTCGCGGGCCCGGGAAGTGCTGTCCGGGCGCGATCGATGCGCAGCCGACATGGCCGCGCCGGCGCACGGTTTGACGCTGGTGCGCGTGTCCTATCCGCAGCAATTTGCATTGCCTTCGTGCGAGCCGCCTCTGGGGCGCATCCCCGATATTCGTATATGATGTGAACCTATGAGCTGGTTTGAAAAACTGATGCCCTCGCGCATCAAGACCGAGAATCGGACTCGATCGGTTCCGCAGGGAATCTGGATCAAGTGTCCTCAGTGTGACGCCCAACTCTATCGCACCGAACTCGAGCGCAACCTGTATGTGTGTCCGAAGTGCGATCATCACATGCGCATCGGCGCACGACAGCGGCTCGCGTATTTTCTCGACGAAGAGTCCATCGACGAAATCGGCGCGAATCTCGAACCACAGGATCCGCTGAAGTTTCGCGACAGCAAGCGCTATCGCGATCGCCTGTTGCAGGCACAGAAAATGACCGGCGAAAAGGACGCACTGGTCGCTGCCAGCGGCACGTTGCTCGGCCATCCGGTGATAGTCTGTGCCTTCGAGTTCGCATTCATGGGCGGCTCCATGGGGTCCGTAGTCGGCGAGCGTTTCTGCCGTGCTGCAAGCCTGTGTGTCGAAAGACGTGTGCCCCTGATCGCATTTTCCGCCAGCGGCGGTGCGCGCATGCAGGAAGCGCTGTTTTCGCTTTTGCAAATGGCCAAGACCGCGGCAGCGATCGCCGAACTTGGCCGGAACCGCATTCCTTATGTTTCCGTGATGACCGACCCGACGACAGGCGGTGTGTCGGCGAGCCTGGCCATGTTGGGGGACGTAAATATCGCCGAACCCAAGGCCCTGATAGGGTTTGCCGGTCCGAGGGTCATCGAGCAAACGGTTCGCCAGACGTTGCCGGAAGGCTTCCAGCGCAGCGAGTTCCTGCTGGATCATGGCGCAATCGACATGATCGTCGACCGGCGACGGCTTCGGGAGCAGATCGCGGACCTGCTGGCGAAGTTCGACCAGCGACAGAAGCCGGCTGTCTGAATTTCCAGCACGTCCTCCCATGACGCGCAACGGTTCGTTCCGTGATCTTGATCAATGGCTGGCGTGGCTGGTAACCCTCACACCCAATGAGATCCAGCTCGGGCTCGAGCGGGTATCCGAAGTGCTCGCACGTCTCAATCCAAAGCGCCCGGGTCTTGTCCTTCATGTTGCCGGGACCAACGGCAAGGGCTCCTGCGTCGCCATGCTCGAAGCATTCCTGCGCCGGCTGTCGCTCAAGGTCGGATGCTACACGTCACCGCATTTGCAGAAGTACAACGAGCGCATACGGATAGACGGAACAAATTGCGCGGATGCGGAAATTCTTGCGGCTTTCGAACGTGTCGAGGCAGCGCGACAGGGCGTGCCGCTGACGTACTTCGAATTCGGCACGTTGGCTGCACTGTGCGTATTCGAGGGCCGCGAAGTGGATGCACTGGTGCTGGAGATCGGCATGGGCGGCCGGCTGGATGCGGTCAATGCCGTCGATCCCGATGCCGGCATCATTACCAATGTCAGTCTCGACCACTGCGAGTGGCTAGGCCATGACATCGAGACTATCGGCGCAGAAAAAGCCGGCATCCTGCGGCCCGGGAGGCCGTTTGTATTCGGCGCCGCGCAGTTGCCTTCATCGGTCGCCCGCCGAGCCGCCGAAATCGGTGCCGTCCTGCTGCTTGCCGACAGGGACTACCGTACTGAACGGAGCACCGAGCCTGGCGGCGCCTGGTCGTGGAACGGCAGGCGCATCCGCATCGGCGGCCTGAATCCACCATCGCTCGGTGCAATCGCGCAAATCGACAATGCAGCCGCGGTGCTGGCGTTGCTCGAAGCGCTGGGGAAGGACGAGGTATTGCAAGCGGACACGGTCAACAATGTGCTCGGCTCATTGTCGCTCGCGGGCCGCTGGCAAACCGTGCACTCCGGCCGGGACTGGCTGCTGGATGTGGCGCACAACGCGGATTCTGCGCGCGTTCTTGCCGCAAGCATGCGCGCCTATTTTCCGCAACGACGCATCATCGCCATCATCGGCATGCTGGGCGACAAGGACATCGGTGGCGTGATCGAGCCCATGCGTTCCATCGTCGACACCTGGATTGCCGTGACTGCGCATTCGCCTCGCGCCATGCCGGCGCCGGAGCTCGCGGCCACGGTCGCACAGATTTGCAACAGGCCGTGCCTCGTGGTGGACAGCATCCAACAGGCGCTCGATGAAGCTGCAGGGCGCGCCGGCGCCGATGACATCACGCTCGTATGCGGGTCGTTCTACGTGGTCGGTCCCGCGCTCGATGCGTTATACTCGCGCCGCCAATCCGGGCCGGCGCCCCGGAAACCATGAAACTTAAGCAGTAACGGCATGGATTACAAATGGACAGAGCATTGAAAGAGCGCATCATTGGCGTCATCGTCCTGGTTGTTTTTGCGGTCATTATCGTTCCGGTTTTTCTTGATGGCCCGCCAAAAGAAGCCGAAGTAATCAGCGAATCGCTGTCATTGCCGGGCCAGAACAGTGCATCCCAGAAACAGCAGACCATTGTGCTCGATCGCGATCGGGATGAGCCGGTTCCCTCGGCCAGCAGCAGCTCGCCGCCGCAACAGTCGCCGCCCGGCGTCGTACCGACCGAAAGCCGCGCACAACCCGCGTCAGGCCGCGTGTCCGAACGCGTGTCCGAGCCCGTGGCCGAGCCTGTGCGCAATGCGCCGCCGCCGAAGACACCCGGAGGAGCAGTGTCTGCATCGACCGACACTGCGAAATCCGACACCGGTCTGTGGGCAGTACAGCTCGGCAGCTTTTCGAATCAGGAAAATGCCGAACGACTGGCCGCCGAGTTGCGCAAACAAGGTTATGCGGCGTTTCTCAGCCAGGTCCGGACCGGCGACAGTTCGCTGCACCGCGTGCGCATAGGCCCGCAGAAAGACCGTGACGCGGCCGAAGTTGTCGCTGCCAAGCTGAAATCGGCGGGCCACGCATCCCAGGTCGTGCCACACCCCTGACCATTCGTTCGGCGATGGAGTGATGCGACGATCGCCTGTTCTGTTAGACTCCCCGCCAATTCACTGTTCCCGCTCGTAATGGATCGCCGATAAGCAGCCCGAGATGCCTGTTGCAGACATTGTCATCGCCGTAGCCATTGTCATTTCGGTCGTCATTGGCTTCGTGCGCGGCTTTGTCAAGGAAGCGATATCCATAGCGACACTGCTGATTGCAATCTGGGCAGCGATGCATTTCGGCTTGCAGGCTGGCACTCTGTCGGAATCGTGGCTGAGCTCGGACGAACTGCAGATCTGGTTCGGCCGGCTGCTCCTGTTTACGGTGATCCTGGCACTGGGCGGGCTGATCAGTTGGGGCATCTCGAGGCTGGTGCGCCTGTCGGTACTGAGCGGCACCGATCGGGTGTTCGGCATGATGTTCGGGTTCTGCCGCGGTGTGGTGCTGCTGGCCGTCTTCATTATCGGCGGGCAGTTTGCGAACTTTGACAACGATTCGTGGTGGCAGAAGTCGGTACTCATTCCCTACGGCGAAGTGGTGGCGGACTGGATCCGCATCATGGCGCCCCAGGGTATGGATATCCTGCTCCCCGGCGAGCTGCCCGATAGCGTAGCGCAAGAACTGAAGGTGTTCGGTTAAGCGAATGAAAATCAAGCGATTTTATCAATGTGCGGCATAGTCGGTATCGTCGGCAAGGGGCCGGTCAACCAGGCCATCTACGACGCGCTGACGGTACTGCAGCACCGCGGCCAGGATGCCGCCGGCATCGTTACCTGGGGCAGCGACGGGCTGAATGTACGCAAGAGCAACGGTCTGGTGCGCGATGTCTTTCATCAGCGCCACATGTTGCGATTGACCGGCAATGTCGGTATCGGCCATGTCCGTTACCCGACTGCAGGCGGTTCCAAAGCATCCGAAGCGCAACCTTTTTACGTCAACTCACCGTACGGCATCTGCCTCGCGCATAACGGCAATCTGACCAACAGCGAAGAGCTGTCCCAACTGCTCATCCGGGAAGATCGCCGTCACCTGAACACCGGCTCGGACTCCGAGGTACTGCTGAACGTGTTCGCACACGAATTGCAGAATCGCATCCATGGCAAACCGACGGCGGAGCAGATATTCGAGGCGGTCGCTGCGGTGCACCGGCGCTGTTCCGGCGGATATGCTGTCGTCGCGATGATCATCGGCCACGGTCTCGTGGCATTTCGCGATCCCAACGGGATTCGCCCGATCGTCATGGGGCAGAGAGATACGGCCGACGGCAGGGAGTACATGGTCGCCTCCGAAAGCGTGGCTCTTGATGTCCTGCAATTCAAACGCATGCGCGATATTCGTCCGGGCGAGGTCGTGTTCATCGATAACGAAGGCGTAATGAACAGCCGTGAATACGCCGGGCCGACTCGTTATGCACCCTGTATTTTCGAGTTTGTGTATTTTGCGCGGCCGGATTCGATCATCGACAATCTGTCGGTTTACAAAGCAAGGTTGCGCATGGGGGAGCAACTTGCGGGACAAATCGTGCGCGAATGGCCCGATCACGATATCGACGTCGTGATCCCGATCCCGGACACGAGCCGTACGTCCGCCGGGCAGGTGGCGTACCACCTCGGCGTCAAGTACCGCGAAGGCTTCATCAAGAATCGCTATATCGGCCGGACCTTCATCATGCCGGGACAGGCCGAGCGTACCAAGTCCGTGCGTCATAAGCTCAATGCCATCGACCTGGAATTTCGCGGCAAGAACGTGTTGCTGGTAGACGATTCGATCGTTCGCGGCACCACCTCGAAGCAGATCATCCGGATTGCGCGCGAGGCGGGTGCGCGCAGAGTGTATTTTGCCTCCGCGGCGCCGCCGGTGCGGTTTCCCAATGTGTACGGCATCGACATGCCGGCCGTTACCGAGCTGGTCGCGAGCGGCCGCACCGTGCCGGAAATCGAAAAGATCATCGGTGCCGACAAGCTGATTTACCTGGATCTGCACGGACTGATTCGCTCGGTGCGGCACGACAACTCGGAGATACGCGAGTTCGATACATCGTGTTTCTCGGGTGAGTACGTCACAGCAGATGTGACCGAGGAGTACCTGAAAGGACTCGCACTGGTGAGAAACGATCAGGCCAAGGCCAGACGCGAGTTAAGGCTGCACAGCCGGGGTGGCGAAATCGTTGCGGGAGAACCCGACCATGCGGTCGATCGGTCGGACTCGGCGGTTGGCATGTAGAATCCCGCCGAAGCGTGCGGTTGCGGGAGGACGGGACGCGAAGGGCTACACGAGTCGGCAGGCAGCATGAGCATCAAGGTCATAATCATCGACGGCTATGCCGATTTCCGACGCCTGCTTGCGCATCACATCAATACGCACTGGCCCGAAGCCATCATCACCGACTTCGATCCGACGGAATCCGGCAACCTGCCGGATGCGTTTTCCGGTGCCGGCAATGACATCGTGCTGCTGGGCGACCAGCAAGGCGATCGAGATGCCCTGCATACCCTGAAGTTGTTCAGCAAGACGACTGGTTTTCCTCCGGTCGTGTACTTTGCAGCCGACGACTCGAGCCGCCAGGACGCGGAACAGCACAAAGCCGCCGCTTTTTTCGTGCGCGACCGGATATCGCATAAAGCTCTGATTGTCCGGCTTGGCGACATCATGCGCGCACAACGGCGCAGCTCCTCCACCGATGCGCTGTTTGTCGGCGACATGGGCACCGGTATAAATCCGTTGATCAAGGGATACCGTTGCATCCGCAAGCTGTCGGCAACTTCACACTCCGCCGTTTATCTCGCCGAACGGCAGCAGGACAATCTGAAGGTCGTCCTGAAGGTGCTGCAACAGGCACCGGACTTTGCGGACGGTATTGGCGCTTTCGACCGGTTTCTGCAGGAATACGAAATGATCGCAGACCTGCACCATCCCAACATCGTGAGGATTCACGATCTCGGGGTCAGCGACGACCATGCGCACATCGCCATGGAGTATCTCGCCGGCGGCGATCTCCGGCAGAAAATCGAACACGGCACTACCGAAGCCAACGCCGTGAGCTACCTGCGGCAGATCTCCGGTGCGCTGGCGAAGATCCATTCGGTCGGCATTATGCATCGTGATCTCAAGCCCGGCAATATCATGCTGCGTGCCGATGGCAGCCTGGCCCTGATTGATTTCGGGCTCGCAAAGCGCATGCGCCTGTTGCAGGAAATGACCGGCAGCGGCGAGATTTTCGGCACACCCTATTACATGAGCCCGGAGCAGGGGCGCGGCAACGATGTCGATGCACGTAGCGACATCTACAGCCTGGGTGTCATTTTCTATGAAATGTTGACTGGGCAGAAACCGTACACGGCCAGCAATGCCATGGGCATCATTTACAAACACAGCGAGGCGCCGGTGCCGGTGTTGCCGCACCGTCTCGCCGTGTACCAGGCGCTGTTGAACATGATGATGGCGAAGAAACCGGAAGACCGACTGCAAACCGCGGCCGAAGTCGGCGAATGGCTTTAGATGTCGCGCGAATGAGCTGGTCTCGGAGGCATGCCATTTCGAGCATTACCTCGCGCTCGCGGGTTATCTAGCGTTTCAGCACTTCGAGCCGCGGGCCGTTGCTGTCCCAGCGAACGACGCTGCCCTGTTCGAACCAATCGCCGAGCACGATGCGGGTCATGGGCTCTTTGTCACGCACAAACCGGTGGACGGCAGGACGATGGGTGTGACCGTGCAGTAGCCGGCTCACCCCGTACTGCACCATAAGCACCTCGACGGCGGCCTGGTTGACGTCGGCAATCACCGGGCTCATGGTCGCGCCGCGCTGCTGGCTCGCGGCGCGTGCCTGTCGCGCGTACGCCAGGCGTTCCGCGAGCGGCTTTTGCAGCATCATGGCCTGCCAGGCGGGATTTCGCGTCATCTGGCGAAATGCCTGGTACTCGGTATCGTCCGTGCACAACGCATCACCGTGGCTCAGCAGCACCTCGACGCCTTCGATTTTCAGCAGGTGCGGGTCGGCGAGCAGAGTAACCGAGGTGTCATCGGCAAATCGCTGACCGATCATGAAATCGCGATTGCCATGCATGAAGAAAAGCGGCGTGCCGCCGTCCGCGAGTTCGCGCAAGGCCCGTTTGATGGTCGCGTAATGCTCGTCCGGATCGTCATCCCCGACCCAGGACTCGAACAGGTCTCCGAGGATATACAAGGCATCCGCACTGCGGGCTTCGCCACGCAGGAATCCAAGGAACTGCGCCCCGATGTCGGGCCGTGCGCTCTCGAGATGCAGGTCGGAGATGAACAGGGTCGTCACGGGCGATTGCTCCGGATGACGGCTGGCAGCGGAATCCGACTCAACTGCCGTACTCGAAACGGACCGCTTTTTTAATCACGACCGGCACGATCGGCACATCCTTGCTGAATTGCCCGGCAGGTCCCGTTGGGCTCTCGGCAATCCGCTCGACGGTTTCGGCCCCTTCGATGACGACCCCGAAAACGGCATAGCCCCAGTGGTCCGGTTGAGGATCGAGCGACGGATTGTCAGCGAGGTTGATGTAAAACTGCGCCACGGCGGTATGCGGATCGGACCTGCGCGCCATCGCTATGGTGCCGCTCAAGTTCTTGAGCCCGTTGCCGGATTCGTTCGGCAGTTCGCCATCGGGCTCTTTCGACTTCAGGCCAGGAGTATAGCCGCCGCCCTGGATCATGAACCCGGGTATGACGCGGTGAAATATCGTACCGTCGAAATAGCCGGAGTTGACCAGTGCGAGGAAGTTCTTCACCGTCAGAGGCGCGCGGCGCCCGTCGAGTTCGACGACGATGTTGCCTTCCGTCGTTTCGAATCTCACGTAAGCGTGTGCAGGCACGTCCTGCTGTGCCACGGCCAGGGTCGAAAGGACCATCCAGGACAGGGCGAAAACGCTCTTCATCGATACTCCGGTTGCGCACGGTTCGGCACGGATGCCGCATGCACGATACCAAACGCGCCGTCCGTCATGAAGTGTCGCGACCGGCAAAAAAGCCAATCAAATCAAAATTGACTGACCCGGAGGCCGGCCGTATCATCGTG
The DNA here is from genome assembly GCA_964465665.1 of uncultured Woeseiaceae bacterium. Lineage (GTDB taxonomy): Bacteria > Pseudomonadota > Gammaproteobacteria > Steroidobacterales > Woeseiaceae > JAKEGN01. Next base: position 179 of record CAYXKM010000074.1, on the reverse strand, counting down.
CCCCCGCCGGGGCCGGTGCCGAATGCACGGGACTTTGAGGCGCGGGTATTGGCAGCGGGGCATGGCGCAGCCTGGTAGCGCATCTGCTTTGGGAGCAGAGGGTCGCAAGTTCGAATCTTGCTGCCCCGACCAAGAATTCGCGGCTTGTTTTTGGCCAGGGAGACATCGGTAGTTTTTTT
>CAYXKM010000073.1:0-23131 GCA_964465665.1 uncultured Woeseiaceae bacterium | reverse complement strand
ATCAGGACCGCGGCCGCCGCCATGGCGGCGGCGCGGGATGCTTCGGCGGAGATTTCTAGCAATGGGTAAATGGACAAGGCGGGCATTCATTACCACCGGTGTTCTTGCGGGGGGCGTACTCGCGATCGGCGTTGCCATTCGTCCCGGAAACCGGACTTCGAAAGTTGCCGGCCTGGTTGCTGGCGACGACGAATCGCTGATCAATATCTGGCTGAAGCTCGGCACAGACAATACGGTCACGGCGATCATCCCGCATGCCGAAATGGGCCAGGGAGTTCATACAACGCTGGCGATGATGCTTGCGGATGAACTCGATGCCGACTGGTCGCTGGTGAAAATGCAGGAAGCCCCTGCACATCGTGAATATGCAAACTACGCGCTGGCCCGCGGTTACGCGCTTGGTGACAAGGAGTTCCCGTCCTGGCTCCTGCCGACTGTCGATGGTTTTTTCATGCAGGCGACCAGGATGATGAGCTTGCAAATCACCGGTGGCAGCACCTCGACCTCGACGACCGGTCAGCACGCGATGCGTATCGCCGGTGCTGCCGCCAGAGCGGTCCTGCTGCAGGCCGCCGCCGAGAGTTGGGATGTCGCAGCCGATGAATTACGGGCGAAAGAAAGCCATATCCTTCACGACGCAAGCGGCCGTCGCGCGGCCTACGCCGAATTCGCGGCGCAGGCGGCCAAGCTCTCGGCGCCGGTCTTGCCACGCCTCAAGAACCCGGACGAATTCACGATCATGGGTACGGACGTACAGAAGTTCGATATACCCGCGAAAGTGGACGGCAGCGCGATATTTGGTATCGACGCGTCGGTGCCTGGAATGAAATATGCAAGCGTCAGGGCCGCTCCGGTTTTCGGCACCCGGGTCGATACGGTCGATTCGGCATCGATCCAGGACCTTCCAGGCATAAGAAAGATCGTTAATCTCGGCGATGCCGTTGCCGTAATCGCCGACAGCTACTGGCAAGCCAGCCAGGCATTGAACCGGCTCCCGGTGCAATTTACGCAGAGCCCTGACGACAATCGGGACCAGGCGGATATTTACCGCCAGTTTGCCGACGACCTCGACGCCGCGACGAAAGACGGAAAGGAAACGATCGACTTTCACAGCGGCGATACGAAAGCTGCGTTGGCCAGCGCCAACCGGACGGTACTTGCGGAGTACCGCGTTCCGTACCTAGCACATGCGGCTATGGAGCCGATGAATTGCACGGCGTGGGTTCACGATGGCCTGTGCGAATTGTGGCTTGGCACGCAGAATCCGCTGGGATTCGCTGCGGAAGTCGCGAAAGCGATCGACTTTGACAGTGAAAAGGTCCTGGTACACAACCAATACCTGGGCGGAGGTTTCGGCCGCCGCGCGTTTTCCGATTACGCGATACAGGCGGCTCGCATTGCACTGGAGTCACCCTACCCGGTGAAACTGATCTGGTCTCGCGAAGAGGACATGCGCCATGACCATTACCGCCAGGCAAGCATCAGCCGTTTCAAGGCGGCACTCGATGCCGACGGCATGCCAACGGCATGGGAAAATCAGTTCACGGAAAAACACGATCCGGTAGAAGCCCCGTATATACCCTACGGTATCGAAAATCAGTACATACATTTCACCGAAAGCAGCACGCACGTTCCCTGGGGATTCTGGCGCAGCGTCGATCATTCGGTGCACGCATTTTTTACAGAGTCTTTCATCGACGAACTCGCGGTTGCCGCCGGCAAGGATCCGTATCGATATCGGCGCGATCTGCTCGCTTCTGCAACTCGTTTTCGTGATGTGCTCGACCTTGCCGCGACGAAAGCAGACTGGGACAGGAAACTGCCTGAAAACCGCGGCCGCGGCATCGCCATTCATAAATCCTTTGGCACCATCGTGGCGCAGGTCGTGGAAGTCGAGGTCATCGAGGGCAAAGTCAGGGCCCGGCGCGTGGTGTGCGCAGTGGATGCCGGGTTTGCAATACATCCGGATGGCATGAAAGCACAGATGGAAAGCGGCATCGCGTACGGTTTGACGGCGGCGCTGTACGGCGACATTTCGATTCGCCGTGGCGCCGTTTTGCAAAGCAACTTCCACGACTACCCGATGTTGCGCCTGAACGAAGCACCTGAGATCGAGACCTACATCATCAACAGCGGCGAATCACTAGGCGGAGCCGGAGAGCCCGGCACACCTGCGATTGCTCCGGCATTGGCGAATGCCGTATTCGACGCGACGGGATACCGGATTCGCGAGTTACCAGTCAGCTTACACGACCTACGAACAAGAGATTTTGAAGCAAAAGACGTGGCCTGAGCCGCAACGACGCCGCCGCGGGATGTTTCGGATACCTGGCCGTTGCGACGTGTTCAGTCCCGGCGACTGGTGACCTCCAGCAGATGATAGCCGAACTGGGTCTTCACCGGCCCCTGGACCGTGTTCAGTTCGGCGCTGAACACGACCTCATCGAATTCCCGGACCATCATTCCGGGTCCGAACTCGCCCAGATCTCCGCCATCTTTTCCGGACGGGCATGATGAATGCTTCCTTGCAAGGTCTGCGAAATCGGCGCCGCCCTCGATTTCCTTTTTAAGGGCCTCGCACTGACTTTTGCTGTCGACAAGAATGTGTCTGGCTGTTGCTCGTGCCACTGGCGATTCTCCGACTATGCACTTTTGCTGCACATTATCGGTGATTTTGCGGCAGAATTGGCAGAAATCGCCAAACCAAAAGTCGAAATCGGCCGGACTCGATCCATGACCCCGGAAACACAATATGACGTCGCTTGCCTGCTGGCGATGGCCGCCAGCAGCGATGGCAGTATAGACACGCAGGAATCGGAGCGACTGGTAACTGCGATGCAGCACGGATTCGCCGTCAAAAGCGATGCGGCGCTCAAGCTTGTCGTCAGAGCATTGGATGATGTGAAGCAACATCCGGATGTGTCATCTTTGCTGCGAAAACTGCAGCGAGCCCTGGACAAGAATCAGAAGGAAACTCTGGTTGTCATGCTTCTCGAAGTCATTGCCGCCGACAATATGAAGGATGCGCGTGAAATCAAGCTGCTGGACAGCGCAATGACCGGACTGAAAATCTCCGACCAAACCATGGATCGCGCGTATCGCAGGTATTTCGCGCAACGGAAGTCGACATCCAAGTGAGTGGCAATGACCGGCAAGTTCCGTGGTTGCTGTGGCCGTTTTATGCTGTGTGGCGCTTGCTTACGTCTATCCTGGGTATCACCGGCCGAATCCTCTGCGCGATTCTCGGCCTTGCGCTGATGATGGCAGGTGTCGCCGTTACTCTGACCGTCATCGCAGCGCCAATTGGAATTCCGCTCGCTGTATTCGGATTCCTGCTGCTGATACGCGCCCTTTTCTGAGCAGGTTGTTGCGATGTCTGTCTCCAGGCTTCAGCACATTACGCGAATCGGCGTCGAGCAGATGGGCGAACTTGCAGACAACCTGGATAACCCGGCGGTGTTGCGCCTGGAAAATCTCGACACCGATATCGCTCCGCCCGCCGCAGCCGTCGCCGCAACCCGTCTAGCCGCAGGCTTGGACGAAGCCAACAGCTACCTGCCGTTTCTCGGCATGAAGTCCGTACGACAGGCCGCAAGCCGACTGGTTGGAGGTCACGCCGGCCAGGATTACGACTGGAAAACGGAATGCATCATCAGCGCCGGCGGCTTGTCCGGCGTGCTCAACGTGCTGCTGGCGACTCTCGAGCCTGGCGACGAAGTGCTGATGACCGATCCGACCTACGTCGGGCTTATCAATCGTGTCAGGCTTGCCGGCGGCGTGCCTCGTTTCGTGCCGCTGCTACCGTCCCGGTCCGGATGGCGCCTGGACCTCACTGCGCTTTCCGCTATCGAGCCCGGCCCGGTCACGGTGGCGTTGATTATGAGCCCGTCAATGCCGACAGGTGCCGTGTTTTCGCACGCCGAATGGCAGGCATTGACAGCTTTCTGCCAACGGGCGGATTGCTGGTTGATCAACAACACCGCGATGGAGCGCATCCTGTTCGACGGGCGGCCAGTCATCCATCCTGCATCGTTTCACGGCATGCGCGACAGGGTCATCACGGTCGGCTCCGCATCAAAGGAATATCGCATGATCGGCTGGCGCGTCGGCTGGGTGGTCGGCCCGGCAGCGATCGTTGCGGATGTTGCGCGAGTGAGCATCAGCAATGTCGTGTGCCAGACCGGTATCGCAATGAACGCCGTGGCGACTGCTATCAACGACCCGGACGACGGTATCGCAAGCTGCGTTGCCGAACTGCAGGCGCGGCGTGATCTTTTGCTCGACGAATTGCGGGATTTCAGGGTTGTTCCGCCGCACGGCGGCTGGTCGTTTCTGATTGACGTATCGCCGCTCGGCATTGACGGCGCGACAGCATCCCGAAAACTGCTGCGGGCAGCCGATGTTGCCGCAACGGCTATGGTCAACTGGGGCACGGAGCGCTGCCGGAACTACCTGCGTGTCGTCTACTCCAATGAACCCGTGGCTCGGCTGACCGGCATCGGGGAGCGATTCCGGCGAGCTTTACTGTAGCCGGCCTGTCCTGCTATTGCGGAGGAATACGCAAATGACGGATCGTTACACGGTTGAGCGCGCACTGCGATCGGTTGCGGAATCCGACGACAGGGAGTACGGGGTCTTGCTCGAACATGTCAGCATGCAGCTCGGCTGCTACAAGCCGCACAGGATCGACAATCAGCATGCTCACGATCGGGACGAAATTTATGTCATCCAGAGCGGCTGCGGCGTTTTTTTGCTGGATGGCAAACGGCAGATGTTTGAGCCGGGCGAGGCGTTGTTCGTGCCGGCAGGCATCGAACACCGCTTCGAGGATTTCAGCGACGATTTCAGTGCCTGGGTGATTTTTTACGGTCCGGCAGGAGGCGAAAAGTGAATCGAGCGACACAATCATCGCAGCACGCTTGGCATAGCCTGTACGTCGCAGTCGTCGGGTTGATCAGCAGCATGCCTGCAGCGACCGCCGGGATCGATGACCTGCACTGGCTTGGCGGCTGCTGGGCCCGGGACGGTGGGGAGCCGGGTTCCGGCGAGCAATGGATGAGTCCTGCAGGCGGGTCGATGCTCGGGCTCAGTCGTACCGTGCGCAATGGCAAGACCACGGCTTTCGAGTTCATACGCATCGTCGAAACGGGCGATGGTGGCCTCCATTACATCGCGCTGCCGTCCGGACAGGCATTGACTACGTTTGTCATGACTGCGATATCGACCGACGAGGTTGTGTTCGAGAATCCCGAACATGACTTTCCTCAGCGGGTTGCCTACCGCCGCCTGTCGGCCGAGCGGATGGTTGCCTGGATCGATGGCGACATCGATGGCCAATCCCGCCGCATCGAGTTCCCAATGATTGCCGTCGACTGCGTATCATCCTCAATGGACAAATGAAGCACAGGGCACTTTTTCTGGCGGCAGCCGTCATTATTGCTGCTGCATTTGCGCTTGAACCGATTGCGCAGGCCCCGGGCTATCATCAATTCGCGGACACGCGCCAGTTTCTTGGCGTGGCAAACTTCTGGAATGTGGTGACGAACCTGCCGTTCCTGTACGCCGGATTCGCGGGACTCAAATTCCTGTCGGCAAACGAACCTCGCGGCATCCTGCATTCCCTGCTGCCGGCGTACCGGGTCTTCTTTGCCGGTGTGCTAATGACCGCAGTTGGCTCGGCCTGGTACCACATCTCGCCTGACAACGATTCGCTGCTGTGGGACAGGTTGCCGATGACCGTTGTTTTCATGAGCCTGTTTTCCATCATCCTTGGCGAACATATCAGCGAAACCCTCGGCAGGCGGGCTTTGCTTTCATTGCTGCTCGTCGGAGTAGCATCGGTCATTTACTGGTCATTTACCGAGAGTCGGGGAATCGGCGACCTCAGGCCGTATGTGCTGGTTCAGTTTATACCGATGCTGCTGATTCCGTTCGTTCTGCTCATGTACTCGTCGCACTTCGACAGCACGGCGTTTCTCTGGGGAATGATTGTCATCTATGCGTCGGCGAAACTGGTCGAACACTTCGATCATGAAGTATATGCATTCGGCGAACTGATCAGCGGACATTCCGTCAAACATCTTGCCGCCGCGACAGCGTCATTGCTGTTTCTTTACGGGCTCCGGTCCCGGCAGCCGCGGCAGCCGTTTGCCCTGGGTTCCGACCATGCACATTGAATACGTAGGCCGGTGTCACTGTTCCGCTATAGGCTACCGGTATCGAACGCCGCTGATTCCCGCAGAATGGGCGATACGTGCCTGCGACTGCTCGTTTTGCCGCGCGCACGATGCACTCAGTACATCCGGGGCGACGGCTGAAATCACTTTTTTTGCGCGCGAACCGGAAAAATTGCGTCGCTACCGGTTCGGCCTGCGCACTGCCGATTTTTTTATTTGCAGCAACTGCGGCGTGTATATCGGCGCAGTGATGTCGGCTGATGGCGGCACATTTGGCATCGTCAATGTCAGGGCACTCGTGACGCAGCCGGAGAATCTTGCGAATGTAGTTCCCGTGTCCTATGACGGAGAGGACCAAGAGTCTCGAATTTCGCGGCGCGAACAGCGTTGGTCAAAAGCATGGTTGGCGCCCGAAATAACCTGATTCCGGGTATGCGATTTGCGAGCACTCAAAAGATCCGCCCGGACATCCAGACGACCTCGACAATGGCTTCGAGGCCCGCGTCGCGAAACTTCGGCGGACAGTTCGCCAGGTCGTCCCTTACGGATACACGGCGGAGCGTCTGCCAATATCGCCGTACCTCGTCAGCGGTGACCGAGAAAGGCGGACCATCAACTATCGATTGGTTGTATTCGAGCGTAATCAACAAGCGGACCGCACTGGGTCGCAGCAAGTTGTCCGTATGCCGCGCATACTTCGCCCGAATGTCTGCGGGCAATGCAACCAGCGCGCCACGATCGTAAACTGCATCAAAGGATTCACCCGGAAAGGCGAAGTAATCGCCGCAGTGAATGGCGATCTTCCGCTCGCTTCCGCGATAAATCTTGAAGCCGTCCTTGTACTCTACGGTATAAGCGAAGCCGTTCTCCGAAAAAAAAGCTTCGGCGGCCAGCGGAGAAAGCTCGACTCCTGTAACGTCGAGTTTGCGACTTTCAAGCCAGGCCAGATCGGGAGTCTTGCCACATAGCGGCACCAGCACGCGGCTGTTTTCGGGCAATTCGGGCCAGAATTTCTTCAGTGAGACATTGCCGGCAATTTCATGCCAACCCGTACGCCCCTCCTCCCATCGTGACAGCCAGTCCTCTGTCATGACAGCGCTCATCAGCGAGGTAACGGCACCTGGTCGGAATGGCCGTCATCAAGGCCAGCAATCTTTCGCGCTGGTATATAGACGCGCAACAGTGCCACCGGCCAAAGTAGTACCCGCTTTCGAGATTTTGAGTCGACGCGGTCAATCATTTTTCGCGCTCCTTACCGTGAATCCATGTTAGCACCGCATTTCACTGCCTGCTGTGAAAACACCTGCCGCAGGTCGCGTGTTTACGGGCGCCGTCAACAGGCGTTACTATCGCGGGCTGCGCCGGCAATCAGCAGCAAATCTCCAGACTGCGATTTTCGCGGTATTTCCAGTCGCATTGTTTTTTCGAGAGTCCGGGTTCATGTCCAGTGCAAAGATAATGGATGGAAAAGCGAAAGCGGCGGAATTGTCGCGGATCATCGCTGCCGATGCGGCTGCGTTGCTGGGATCGCATGGCATAAAGCCGGGCCTCGCCGTGGTGATAGTCGGCGAGGATCCAGCCAGCCAGGTGTACGTCCGGAACAAGAAGAAAACCGCAGAAAGCTGCGGCTTCCACTCCGTTCAGCATTCGCTCGCGGCGAACACGCCCCAGGATGATTTGTTGAAGCTTATCGGCAGCCTGAATGACGATCCCCGAATACACGGCATCCTCATTCAGCTTCCGTTGCCGAAGCATCTCAACGAACTCGCCGTTACGCAGGCCGTTGCGCCGGAAAAGGATGTTGACGGGTTTCACTTCCAGAATATAGGAAAGTTGACTGCCGGCCATACGGCAAATGCCTTTGTCCCGTGTACGCCTGCCGGCTGTATGTGGCTTATTGCGGATCAGCTCGGCAACGATCTGTCCGGACTGGATGCGGTCATCATCGGCAGATCGAATATCGTCGGTAAACCGATGGCGAGCCTTCTGCTACAAGCCAACGCGACTGTCACGATTTGCCACAGTCGCACCAGGAATCTCCCGGACATCACGCGCCGCGCGGACATCCTGGTTGCTGCTATCGGCCGCCCCAACATGGTACAGGGAGACTGGATCAAACCCGGTGCCGTGGTGGTCGATGTCGGCATCAATCGTGTCGAGGCCGACGGGGAGACCAAAACAAAGCTCACTGGCGACGTCGATTTCCTGTCGGCCGCACGGGTCGCCAAGGCAATTACCCCGGTACCGGGCGGCGTCGGGCCGATGACGATCATGATGTTGATGTCGAATACCCTGACTTCGGCGCGCCTCGCAGCCGGGTTGGCGTGATCGCGGAAGCCGACTTGCGCGCCAAAGGCGAGGCATTTCGCACCATCTGGCAGAAGCCCGGCGATCCGTCCGTGGTGCAGATCATCGACCAGCGCTTGCTGCCGCACGAGTATGTCGTTCGCGACCTGAAAACCTGGCGGGACGGGGCGCATGCCATCAGTGAGATGCTGGTTCGCGGCGCGCCGTTGATTGGGGCAACCGCTGCATGGAGTCTTTACCTTGCGGCTTTGGCCGGTCGCGACTCGGGCAACTCCGGCAGCGAACTGCAGATCGCGGCAGAAAAACTCGGCACTACCCGACCTACCGCGGTCAACCTGACGTGGGCCATCGACCGCGTCCTCGCGGTTGCTGCAGGGAGGAATGCCGGGGAGCTCGTCGCAACACTGGAAAATGAAGCCAGGGCCATCTGCGACGAAGATGTCGAGATATCGAAAGGCATCGGGCGCCACGGCCTGACCCTGCTCGAGGAAATTTCCCGGCGCAAAGCAGGCCGTACCGTCAACGTGCTGACGCATTGCAATGCCGGTTCGCTCGCGACCATCAACTGGGGCACGGCAACTGCGCCTGTGTATTTTGCCCAACAAAAAGGAATCAGCGTGCATGTCTGGGTTGATGAAACACGGCCGCGGAACCAGGGCTCGCAGCTAACTGCCTGGGAGCTGGCCGAGAACGGGGTGCCGCATACAGTGATCGTCGATAACGCCGGCGGCCACCTGATGCAACACGGCTTGGTCGACATTTGCATTACGGGAACCGATCGCACGACCCGCAGCGGGGACGTCGCAAACAAGATCGGCACTTACCTTAAAGCGCTCGCTGCTCACGACAACAATGTACCGTTTTATGTCGCGCTTCCGTCCACTACCATCGACTGGACCATTTCGGACGGCCTGCAGGATATTCCCATAGAGGAACGTGACCCGAGGGAAGTATCACACGTATACGGGATGACGCCACAGGGAACCGGGACGGTGCAGACCATAGCCAGCGGAACGCAAGTCAGGAACTACGGATTTGACGTTACGCCGGCGCGCCTTGTTACCGGACTGATCACGGAATTTGGTATCTGCGCAGCCAGCGAATCCGGACTTGCCGGGCTTTTCCCGGATCGTGCGACGAGCAAGTGACCATCGACGAAGGCTACACGAAGTTCATTTGCGACTGGACCCGGTGTGATCTGCCGCCATATCCGGAAATCGCGGAATTGTGCCGCTGGAGACGGCCTCTGCACGATGCCGGATTTATCGGTCTTTATGCCGATTCAGGTATCGGTTTCGGCAATATCAGCATGCGCGTTGGCCCGGGCACGAAGTTCCTGATCAGCGGCACACAGACCGGCCATCTGCGCGACGTCGGACCGGCGCATTTCGGGCTGGTCACGAATGCCGATCCGGCGCGCAATTTCGTCAGTTGCCGAGGCGCTATTCAGGCGTCCTCAGAATCGATGACCCATGCGGTGCTGTACCGGACCGACAGGTCGATTGCCGCTGTCGTGCATGTGCACAACAGCCGGCTCTGGCGCCTGCTGCGCGGCCGGATCCCGACGACGGACGACACTGTTGCCTACGGTACGCCCGAAATGGCGATGGAGTTTGCAAGACTCTGGCAGGAGTCGGACCTGCCGACAAGCGGCGTTGCCGTGATGGGCGGGCACGAGGAGGGTCTCATCAGCATCGGGACAACCATGACCGAGGCTGCAACGAGGATCCTCGAACTGCGGCAACGGATGGAATGAACCGAACGCGCTCAGTTGTCGTTGTTGGATGCTGAAATCGGATCGAGCCTGAAGCGAAATATCCGGCAAGTCTTCAGATTGGACTTGGTTTCACCGGGCTTCAGCGGTTCAAAGGTCGATGTACGAATCGCCTGCAGCGCAGGTTTCTCGAAAATCCTGTGCGAGCTGCTGCGGATGCCCGGCCGAATGATTTGTCCTTTCGCATTCACGGTGAAACAAACCTTCGTTTCCCCTTCCATACGATCCCTGCGCGCCACATAGGGATACTTTGGAAAAGCAGTAATCAGGGGTGTGCGCTCGCGCCGGGAATCCGAAATGTAGGTGTCACCCGTTGTGAGTTCCTGCGCCCAAGCGGCGCATGGCAGCAGCATCCCTGCGAGCATCAGAGCCGGCAATGATCGGGAAGTTTCAGCGGTTCTGGCCATTGTCCTGGCTGACGCGCCCCTGGCGGTCGTCAATCTCTACGGCGGGCGCGACAGGGTATACGGCGTCCATGTAGATTGCCCGCGCCACCTTGATCGTACGGGCCTCGGGATTGATCGACTCTGCGCGCTTCAGGTCCTGATCGGCCTTCTCGTATTCCTTGAGCTCGAGGTATATGACCGCGCGATTGTTATAGCCTCGCCAGTGATTCGGGTTACGGGCAAGCAGCATGTTGCAGTACTTCATTGCGGTATCGAGCTGGCGTAGCCGTATATAACCGGCACACAGATTGGAAAGCGCGGCTTCTTCCTCGCGCGCCCCCTGCGCAATCTTCAGGCCCTGGAGCGTAAGCTCGATTCCCTGTTCATCGTGTCCGGCAAGAAGCGCCTGTGCCCCGTCGTATAGCGGGGGGTTCCGCTGTCCTATGGTCTGAACCGGGCCAGTTGTCGATTTCAGCCGGTCGGAGTTCTGCGCCTGCGCGACAGGAACCAGAACGATGGCGAGCAGGAGCAAAATACGAGCGTTCAACTGGCTAACCTCCGGATCTGGCGCTATTTCCTGATCCATCCGCTACCGGTGCCATGTATTGGCGCCGTTCTGCTGGCGCCGGCCCGTTGGTCTTCGACGCGGAACCGGGCCGTCGCTCTGTGCCTTCAGACCAGATACTGCCGGAAAAATTCAATCGTCCGCTGCCAGGCAAGTTCCGCGGCGGCCTTGTCGTAGCGGGGCGTCGTATCGTTATGGAACCCGTGGTTGCAATTCTCGTAAGTATATTCCCGATAGTTCTTCCCGGCAGCTTCGAGAGCCGCGCGGTAGCCAGGCCAGCCGACATTGACGCGCTCATCGAGGCCCGCATGGTGTATCAGGAGCGGCGCCCTGATCGCAGGCACGTCTTCCGTCGCGGGCTGGCCGCCGTAGAACGGTACGGCCGCCGCCAGATCGGCGACTTTGACGGCCAGCGCATTGGCCATCCATCCGCCGAAACAGAATCCGACACAGCCGACCTTGCCGGAGCAGGCGTCATGGCGCTGCATCAAGCGCACCGCGGCAATGAAATCATTCACCATTTCGTTCCTGTCCCGCTTCTCCTGCATCGCGCGGCCTTCATCATCGTTGCCGGGATATCCGCCAAGCGGCGTCAGGGCATCCGGCGCAAAGGCGATGAATCCGGCAACCGCGACACGGCGCGCAACATCCTCGATATACGGGTTCAGGCCGCGATTCTCATGAATGACTATGACTCCCGGGAGTCTGCCGTCAGTTCCCGCTGGCATGGCCAGGTAGCCCCGCATGCGGCCGCCACCATCGGGCGACGCATAGTCGTGATAACTGACCGATATCGACTTGTCGTCAGCGGAGACCTGTTGAGCGAGCGCGTACTTCGGGCTGAGCAACTCGAGTATCGCGGTTGCGGACAGTCCCGTTGCGGAAACAGCGGCAACCCGATCCAGGAACTGGCGCCGGCTCAGGCTGCCGTGCACGTAGCCGTCGAATAGCCTGAGAATCTGCGGGTCGATGGTCGGATTCCTGTTCATGCTATCCCCTGCAGCGTTACGCGAATCACCCGGTAATGTAATGTTCGAGCTGTTCGATCGCTTCCTGCTGATCGGCAATGACTGCCTTGACAAGATCGCCAATCGATATCATGCCGGCGACTCTGCCGCTGTTTACGACCGGCAAGTGGCGAATACGTTTCTCGGTCATTGTATTCATGCAATGGTCGACGGAGTCGTCCAGTGTGGCTGTGGTAACCCTCTCGGACATGATCTCGCTGACCGGCGTATTGTGCGACGACCTCTCCTTGAGTATGACTTTGCGCGCGTAGTCCCGTTCGGTCACTATGCCGGCGAGTTTCGCGCCGTCCAATACGACAAGTGCGCCGATCCCCTTTTCTGCCATCAACTTTATGGCGTCGAGCACGGATGTCGACGGCGATACCGAGACGACGCTTGAGCCCTTGGATTGCAGAACGTGTCTGACCAGTTTCATTATTCCCCCCCTTTTGGGTGGCCCGCATACAGCTGCGCGGTCTTCGGCTTCGCATTATTCTAGTTCATCGGCGAGAGTATCGCCTTCCGCATGCAACATAAAGATTGCCTGCCGGATCCGGGCCGACGGCTTGCAATTGTCCCGGGAAATCGTCAGTTTTCGGCCTCAGGGAGGAGCCTTATGCCGTCGACCCGGGATTTGAATCAGTCCGATCCGCTCGTTGGCCGCGCACCCGGCCGGAAACTGTATATCGATGCGCGACAGCTGCTGCACGGCGATCCGGTGCAACGCGGGGAACTTGTTGACCAGGTGAGACGCGCCTGTCTCGATACCGGTTTTTTCTATATCGGCAATGCTTTCGCCGGCAACCCGGCTTTAAGCGCTGCCTTATCGCAAATGCAGCGCTTTTTCTCGCTGCCGGATACCGATCCGCGAAAAATCGCTGTCGACAATCGCCGCAAGGAGGGCAGTTATGGCTGGATGCCCATGTTCGGCGAGCCAGCCTACCAGCCCGGCACCCGGGCACACGTGGAGTCCTTCGATTGCGGACTGGGAGGCGACGCACTTTCGACGAAGGCCCTGGAAGGCCGGAACGTATGGCCCGACCTGCCAGGATTTCGTGACGACATTGGTGCGTTATGGCACAGCCTGGCGGCTCTTGCCCGTGCCGTGCTGGAGATACTGGCCGAAGCTGCCGATCTGAAACGAGATTTTTTCAGCAGTCGCTGCAGTACCCAGGAACTCAGTACGCTGCGATTGCTGCATTACCCTGGCGGGCAGTGCGAAGACAGGCTTCGGGATGTCGGTATCGCAGCGCATACAGACTTTGAATGTATCTCATTGCTTCTGCAGACCTGCCCCGGCCTCGAGCTGACCGACGTGAACGGCCAGTGGTATGAAGCGCCGGCGCATCCGGACCAGCTCATCGTGTTGCTCGATGACATGCTGGAGCGCTGGACCAACGGCTACTTCCGGGCGACCGGCCACAGGGTGCGTCGAACGACTGTGCCCCGCTACAGTGTCGTGCTGTTCGTTGCGGTCAACGCGAACCAGGACATCGCGCCTCTCGAGTCATTCGTGAGCGCAGGCAATCCCGCGCGATTCGAGGCGGTGAAGCAGCGACAGCACATCGATGAGGAAGTACGGCGATCGGAGGCCTACCGGACCGAGACTCTCGCCGGGAATCGTTAGCGTGCGAATCGCTCCAGCAGCCGTCCGATATCCTGGCGCGACAGCCAGCGGCCGCGGATCATGACTCCGTGGATTCGCCGCGAGTTCCCGATGTCCTGCAACGGATTACCGTCAAGCAGTACGAGATCCGCGTCCAGTCCTGTTTGCACGGTACCGAAGCTGCCCTCCTGATTGAAAAAACTCGCCGGATAAACCGTTCCTGCCTGCAACGCCTCGAAAGGACTCAAGCCCGCCCCCACCAGCATTATCAATTCGCGGTGAATCGAGAACCCGGGCACGTTGAAGATCTGCGGAGCATCGGATCCGAGCAGCAGGCCGGCACCGGATTCATGCAACGCGAGTATGAGTTTTCTACGCAATTCGATGGCGCGCGCAGCCGTGGCGGGTTTGTACAGCGGCTCCTGCATGATTTGCGTCTTGGTCTGCTTCCATGTTTCCACAGTCCCTGCCGACACGTATTTCATTTCCGGTCGATCCGCCAGCAGCCGAGGGTCCTCGTCCGATACCAGGTGTTCGAACAGCGATTGCGTCGGTACATTCCAGACTCCGGCTACCGCAGTTGCGGCAGCGATGCCCCTGATCCTGTTTTCGTCGGCGTATTCTGCGAGGTACACACCGAAGAATCCGCCGTAACCACCTGATGGGTCCTCGGTAGCGTCGATCAATGACACCATGTAGCCGTCGAGGTGATCGATCGTCGCAATCCCGGCTGCAAGCGCCTGCTCTACGGACACGTCTGCGGGTACGTGGCCGGCAAACGGCATGTGCAATTCATTAGCGGCCCTTGCAACAGCCGTGAACTCGTCGAGGCTCAGCCCGGGATGAATCTTCAGGAAATCATAGCCATCGCGGAACTGTTCACGCACCATGGCTGCCGCCTGCTCCGGGCCGGTGACACTGTTGCCACTGAATGAAGGGCCTGAGGTAATGAGCCGCGGACCCTGGACTTCGCCATCTGCGAGCTGCTGCCGCAATTGCAGGTGCGACGGCTGGCCGAGCATCCCGCGCACCAAGGTGACCCCGTTGGCAATGAACAGCCCCAGTACCCGCTCGAGATCGTCCGAGCTTGCGCCGGGAACATGCGCATGCATCTCCGCCAGTCCCGGGATCAGGTACCGGTCCGTCCCGTCAATGATTAATGCATCCTCGGGCAGAGCGGTCGTGTCCACATCACCGATCGATGCGATCTTGCCGTCCGTCACGATGACAGAACGTGCCGGCAGGACGACTTCCGTCGTCATGGGGATTACGTTGACGTTAACGATTGCGATTGACTCGGCCGGCGCCCGGGCGCTGCCGAGCAAGAGCAAAACGAGCGATATCTGGAAATATTTCATGGCGATTGCATCCGGCTGATCAACTGCGTTTGAACGCCTCGTTGCGGTCCGGTTCCACTGCCCGGTCCAGCGTCGGTCATATAACCTGTCGAAGTGTATCCCGGCTGATATTGCCACCGCAGATCAGAACGACAATATTCTTGCCCGCGTATTTTCCATCGTGACCCAACAAGCCTGCCAATGCCACGCCCGCCGCACCTTCGATCAGAAGGTGATGCGAGTCGATGAATGCGCGCATCGCTTTTGCAATTTCGTCTTCCGGGACCGTGATGTAATCGTCGATGATGTCGCGACAGATTTCAAAGGTAATTGTGTCCGCCTCGACGCCGCCTGCAGTTCCGTCGGACAGGGTCGGCCGGCTCGGAAACTCGATGACCCGGCCCGCGCGGACGGACTCCGTCATTACCGGGGACGCCACCGGCTGACAGGAGACTATGCTGATCTTTCGGTTGACCGTCTTAAGGAAGGTTCCGACGCCACTGATCAGTCCGCCTCCGCCGACCGCGATGTGGATTGCGTCGATGTCCGGCAAATGCCTGGCAATTTCAACGCCACAAGTTCCTTGTCCGGCAATAACAGCCGCATCGTTGTATGGTGACAGGTAGCTCATTCCGTGTTCGGCTGCGTACTGACGGGCGTGCTGTTCCGTATCGAGCCCGTCGGTGCCGAAAAACCGGACTTCGCCGCCATATCGGCGAATTGCGTCGACCTTTGCGGAAGACGTCTTTTCCGGCACAAAAATGACGCCGTTGACGCCGAGTTTGGCCATCGCATGGGCGATTGCAGCACCGTGATTGCCGCTTGAGGCGGCAACGCCGCCGCCGCTGCGCTCCTCGTCGGTCATCGTGAGCAACTTGTTGAAAGCACCACGCAGTTTGAACGAACCCGTAAGCTGCAGATTCTCGAGTTTCATCCAGACTTTGGCTCCCGTCTTTTCGCTGAACCACGGAGAGAATTCCAGGGGAGTCTCGCGCACATGAGTCCTGATCCGGTTCGCGGCGAGTGCAATTTCGGCTGGCAGGCGGCTTCTGTCCATCGGCTAACCCTAACTCAGAAGCTGCCCGGCGAACATGGACAGTCTGAGATCGAACCGCAGTAACAAACAATGCGAGCTGCGATGCCAGCCGACGACGCCCCGCGAACTGGCGCCGTCGGCCCCGGCCGCGCGAGCGGTCTCAGACTGTCAATTCGCTGATGCGGAATTTCGACGGCTCGTCCTCACCGCGTGCAACGCAGTACGCTGCATAGCGCTTTTCCTCGTCACCGCTGAACACCGAGGTCTCGATGGCAAAAGCGTAGCTTTGCCCGGCTCGATCCTGCTGCTTCACCAGGTGGCGGACCCGGCTGGCGCTCTGCAGGTCGAGATTGGCATTCACTGCTGCAAGACAGCTGTTCACTTCGCTGGCAAACGGCATGCTCTTGCTTTCTTCGGCAATAGCCGGAGTAACCAGTCCTGCCGAAAGGATCAGCGCGGAAGCAGTCAGCTTGATGATGTTGATAGTGGTCATGGTCTTATCCTCTAGGTAATGGCCGCAACGGCCGTGATCTGTTTGTTCAGAACACTTGTTCTGATACGGGTAAAAAAAGGGGCGCGATCGGCGGTGCGGGTGGCATGCGCGAGGCGCCGCGGGCAGCTACGGGATTTTTGCAGAATGATCATTCTGTTTTTCACAAATTTTTTTAGCGGGCTACCGCGGCCAGGGTG
This sequence comes from uncultured Woeseiaceae bacterium, assembly GCA_964465665.1. Lineage (GTDB taxonomy): Bacteria > Pseudomonadota > Gammaproteobacteria > Steroidobacterales > Woeseiaceae > JAKEGN01. Next base: position 6,247 of record CAYXKM010000073.1, on the reverse strand, counting down.
TTGTCCACGAAAGCATTCAGGGTCGCTTTCGGGAATCCGGCTCGTCCGAGCACAACGAGTCCGAACAGCGCACCGGTGAGGAACTCGCCGGCGTCGTGAAGTCCGAGGCCTTCCTTGACCTCACCCTTCGCACGAGCGTTCTCCAGTCCGATGGCGAATGCTTTCGACATGCGGCGCAGAAACTTTTGCAAAACGCCGGCAATTTCCAGGTCATGCGGCGCAAGTTCCATCGCGGTATGGCACAACATGCAACCGCGCTTGTCTCCGCTCATGCAAGTAACCTCAATGCGTTCGTCAAAGATCTTGCGGATATCCGCCAATCCGGCATCCGGCTCCAGAAGTCGCAGAAACGACTGTTTCCCCATGCCTTCCGCGTATCGCTCGAGCGCCTGCTCGAAAAGCTCCCGCTTGTTGCCGAAAGTGCCATAGATTCCGTAGCGGCTAACGCCGGTGGCCTTGACGATGTCGTCCATCGAGGTTTCGGAGTAGCCCTTGGAGCAAAACAGATCCACGGCATGGGACAACGCCAGGGCTGGATCGAATGCGCGGGTTTTGACCATGCATAACAGAATAGTCGTTCTGTTTCGAGCTGTCAAGTCGGCGTTTCTGATCCTTCCGTGGTCAAAGATCTGCGGCGGCGAACGTGTCGCATCGATCCGGGTCACCGTGTTCGATGCCTGTGAGGAACCAGCGCCGGCGTTGCTCGGAAGATCCATGGGTAAACGAATCGGGCGTTACGGTGCCGCGGGATTGCTTCTGCAGCCGGTCATCGCCGATAGCGCTGGCGGCATTCAGCGCCTCGTCGAGGTCGCCGCGATCGAGAATGATATTGCGGCTGCGGTTCGCCCAGACCCCGGCGTAACAATCAGCCTGCAATTCGAGCCTCACCGACATCCGGTTGCTTTCGGCCTCACTGACTCGACCTCGCATGTTTTGCACTTCGCCGGAGACTCCCGACAGATTCTGCACGTGATGGCCGATTTCGTGTGCGATGACGTACGCCTGTGCAAAATCACCGGGCGCGCCGAAGCGCTGTTCCAGTTCATGGAAAAACCCGAGATCGATATAGGCATTCCGGTCTGCCGGGCAATAGAACGGCCCCATCGCTGCCTGGCCGAGCCCGCAGTCCGACTGTGTGGCGTCGCGGAACAATACGAGGCGGGGTTCCTCATAACGACTGCCGCGCTCTGCGAACAGGGCCTGCCAGACTTCCTCGGTGTCGGCCATTACACGCGATACCCGGTCCGCGAGCGGGTCATTGGCAAGGTCCTCCGCCTGCGGCGTGGTACCGGAGTCGCTGCCGGATACCGATGCTGACTGCATGCCCTCGAGCAGGACCGTCGGGTCGATGCCGAAGTACATGGCGGCGAGCACGACGACCAAAGTTCCTATACCGCCGCCGACCACACGGCGGCCGGCGCCGCTGCTGCGCCGGTCAACGACGTTTTTGCTGTGCCGATCACTGCGCCAGCGCATAGGCTATTGCTCCCAGTACCATATGAGCTTGAGAACCATGTACGGAACTACTCCAGTGCGAGTTGCTGATAACCGGGCGGCGGCTCAAAAAGCGAGGCGCCGATTTTTTCACTGCGGGCTGCTTGCAGACGAGATTCGCTTTCGACGCGCCCGTTGATGTCGTAGTCACGAGCAAGCACAGGATACCCGCCAAGCTTTTTCATATATGCAAACATCTCCTGCTGCCGGTCCATCGCTTCCAGCCCGCCGGCGCCGGAGAACGCCTGGCGCATATTCTCGAAAAAATCGCCGAGCTCCATCATTGCCTCAGCCGCCTGTTTTCCTTCCGCAATTTCGCTCCACGGCGTGACGCACAGATCTCTAATTTTTCGGCCTTCCTGCATAACATCGTAGTAGCGGCAGTCAAAACCGGCGATTTCGCCGCGTTCGCCGTTGACCACGAGGTCGTATTCGGCAGGCGCTTGCGTATCCGACGCTACCGGCCGCTGTATCATCTGCTCGGCCAGTGCGCGCTCTTCCGGTGACATGGATTTCAGGGCGGCTTCCGTTTGCTCCATGGCCGCGCGAACTTGCGCCGCCATCCGGTCCATGGTCGCCTGGTCGATAACGTAATATTCGCGTGCCGCATGGTCGATGGCGATCATTTCCTTCTTGCCGCTTCGATAGATCATGCCACCCGACTCATTGCTGCTGACGGATGTGATTTCGATACGGGATTCCCTGCCCTCGGTCGAGATCTCCACCGTGCCGATGACTGGCGGATCCTGTGAATACTCGGTTGTGAGCAATTCAAGGACTGCACCGGCGTGTGCTGCAGGGCTCGATGCAGCAACGGCGATGAGCAGCGGCATAAGACGCATTTTCATGTGTATGCTTTCCTTCCGTTGACCGGGTGATATTGTCAAATTGTACGCCAATTCGCCGCCGATTCGCTTTACCGTTTTCACGCCGGTCACCGACTGTAATTCCGCGCCGGACACACCTGTACAGTACTGGCAGCAGGGTTTCCGCGGCTCGGCGAAATGCATTTGACAGAATGCTCGTATCCCGGCCTGTCGCAATTGACAGTCAGTTTCGACCTGTGCAACGATCCCCACTCGTTTTGAAAAAGGCACACCTTTCGAAAGAAAGGGCCGCAAAGCCACCGGTCTAAGGGGAAACCTATGACAGCGGGGTTGCCAGCTCGATCGGCCTTCATAACAGCTGCGTCCTCGGCTGGGCCGACTGCCTGACATCCGCGCGTCTCGTTTCCGTCGAAAACATTACCGGCATGGCTCTGTGGTTTGGAGGCATCGATGTCAGTAACAGCAGAAAGTCTCCGGCGCTCCGGGCGGTACCAGCTACGCCGATCCACAGAAGCGACGGTTGTCTGTCCTCCCACTTTGCCGGAACTGCGGAAATGCCTGGGTGCATCATCGCAGTATGCACGACCCTTCCGACCACGCGGAGCCGGAAGCTCCTCGACAGAATGCACGACGGCCGCACTCGGCACGGTCATCGACATGACCGCATTCGATCAGATCCTCAATATCGATGCATACAATGACACCGTGACTGTCCAGGCCGGCGTACGAATCGGACAGCTCTCGAAGGCCCTGGCAGAACACGGGCTGGAACTTGCCGGATGCCACGATTTGCTCAATCGAACCGTCGGCGGAGCCATTGCTGGCGGATGCACCGGCCCCGGTATCGCGAATGACGGCGCATATTTTGCTTCCCAGGTTCTGAGCATCAGGCTGGTCACTGCAGACGGAAGGCTGATGCAAGTCAACCACGATCAGAAAAATCTGATGAATGCTGTGCGGCTCAGTTACGGCATGCTCGGCATAATTTATGAAGCAGTATTGCGTGTGCGTCCGGTGATGCCGTTCTCTGTCACTCACCGTCGTTGCACCGTTCACCAGTTTTCGAAAGCCGTGGAAAGCCTTTCGCGGACCGACATCGGCATCAAGTTCTACCTGCTGCCTTTTCGCGACCGCGTGTATCTCGACTTGCGCCGTTACAGTCCGGATGCCGGCGCAGCGCGGTCCATTGCTTGGAAAATAAAGGACTGGAGCGAGAGCACCGTACTCCCAAGCGTATTCAAGTCACTGAACAAAGTGGTGCCGATTCCGGGCATTCGCTACCGGATAATTGACGAGATCAGCAACCTGACGCAGGGAATAGTCAACAACCGGCTCGTGGCCTCTGGCAGCAACGCAGTTGCCAACGGCGGACAATCCGGTGCAAAAGTAAAGCAGCTCAATTACTCGACATGGATTTTTCCCGCCACTGACTTCGCCATAGTCGTCCAGGCGTACATCGACTTCAGTACCAAAGTGCATCGCGAAAACAACTTCCGTTGCGACATGCCCACCGTCGGCTACCGCCTCTGTCGGGACTACAGCGCCTTGCTGTCGCCGGCATTTGACGAACCCATGTTTGCGCTGACCGCGGTTTCCACGCAGTCGAAGGGATGGGAGGATTTTGTCATCGACTTCGCGGAATTTTCGCAGCACTGGGGTGGCGGCGCATTCTTCAACCAGACGCGCGGGTTGATTGCGGAACATGCGAGTAACGTTTTTGGCACCCGGCTCGCTTTCTTCCGCAAGATCAGACGCCAGCTCGACCCCGACGACCGACTCATGAATCCGTTCCTCTCGCAGTATTTTCTGTAGCAGCACCACCACTTTTGCAGTCCTGGCCGAACCATGCGGCGGCATTTGACGGGTATCGCCGTTGACAGCGCAGTATCATTCGCAGATGTCAGACACTGCGTTGGGCACACGATCCGTCAGGGATCACTACGACCGGATGCTCGGCCCGGTCTATTCCTGGATCATTGGCGATCTCGCCGTGGTCTGCCGGCGGAGCGCGTCGCTCCTTTCTTCCCTCGGACTCCGGTCCGGGGAAAATGCACTCGCGATTGACCTTGGCTGTGGCCCGGGCTGTCATTCGATTCCGCTCGCGGAAGCCGGCTTCCGCGTCACCGCCATAGACTTTTGCGCCGACCTGCTCACTGAATTGCAGCAACACGCCGGCGGCCTGGCGATCCGGACAGTGCGTGACGATATCCGCAGATTCAGAAGCCATATCGACGATCATCCCGAAGTCGTCGTTTGCATGGGTGATACGCTGGTGCATCTGCCGGATTGGGACGACGTGCAGGCGCTCATCACCAACGTGGTGGAATGCCTGTTGCCTGGTGGTACCTTTGTGGCCTCATTGCGCGACTACACAGCCATTCCGCCGGAGGGCCCCGACCGGTTCGTGCCCGTGAGGAGCAGTGCGGAGAGGATTTTCACCTGTTTTCTGCAATACGGCGTCGACACCGTCGACGTGCACGACATTCTGCAAACCAAGGACGGTGACGAATGGCGCATGCAGGTCAGCCGCTACCGCAAACTTCGACTGGACTATCGCCGCCTCGTCAGGCTGCTGCAGGACCTCGGAATGCGGGTCGACCCTCCCTTTGACGACCACGGCATGATCTGCATACGAGCGGTCAAGGCGAGCTGACTCTTTCGGCGCATCGCCGGTCTTCAGGACATTTCCGAGAATTCTTCTCCGCAGGGGCAATCCAAATGGCCCGGCCGGGCATCCTATTGTTGACAGCCGTAATGGCAGCCAACTAGCGCATCAAATGGCCGCGCCGGCGTGTGGAACGACCGGCCTCGCGGTCCCCGTCGCAGTAGCCGGTGCCCAGCGGAATCGGATATGTCATTGTTTTTATGAGTTTTGCTACACCCGTGCTGAACTATTGAGCAGTATTGCGCAAAGGTTATCTAGTGTTATACTCCACTACAACACCAAACAGCCCGACCCCGGGCTTTCGGAGCCAAAATCCAATGAAGTACCAGACAGGCATAGTGGCATGTGTGCCCTTACTCGTTGTGTTTCTGAGCGCTTGCGGGACCGGCGAGGCCAGCGTTTCGAGCGAGCAGGAGTTGCTTGCCACGACGCCCATGCCGGTGGAGGTTGCATCGGCCAGCGTTGCCGACATTTTCGCCACATATGAATCGACGGCAAAGATCGCCGCGGACTCCGAAGCACCAGTGATCGCTCGTGCCGAGGGGCAGATCGTCGAGATCCTGGTGGAGGAAGGCGACCTGGTATCGGCTGGCCAGCTCCTTGCGCGGCTCGACGGAGACCGGTCGCGGCTGCAAATGATTCAGGCAAAGATCAATCTTGAGAAAGCAACGCGGGAATACGATCGCCAGACCAGTTTGCGTGAACGTGGCCTGGTCAGCGTCGCGTCGCTCGAAACCCTGCAATACGAGGTTGCATCGCTGCAGGCCACATACGATCTTCGGCGGCTCAACTACGAATACACAATGATCAAAGCGCCGATAGCCGGTGTCGTTGCATCGCGCGATGTCAAAAGCGGTGCGCACGTCAAGGTGAACGATGCCGTATTCAGCATTGCCAACACGGACAGACTCATTGCACACTTGCAGATTCCGCAAACCGAGCTGAGCAAGTTCTCTGCGGGACATCTCGCCAGCGTGCGGGTCGATTACATGCCGGACGTGACTTTCGACGCGCAGATCGCACGCATCAGCCCGACGATCGATCCACGCACCGGCACGTTTCGGGCGACGGTGTACATCGACAACGCGAATCGCGATCTCGCGCCGGGCATGTTCGGCAGGTTCAGCGTTGCCTACGAAAAGCACAGCGCTGCGTTGCTGGTGCCGAAGGATGCGATAGTTTCGGAGGACAACGAAAAGGTTGTCTACGTCGTCGAGAATGGTGCTGCATTACGGCGTCCGGTAACGACGGGCATCGAGTC
>CAYXKM010000072.1:0-3772 GCA_964465665.1 uncultured Woeseiaceae bacterium | reverse complement strand
AGCTTGACGAGAACGCGCCGAACCACAGTCACGCACTGGCGTTGCTGGGGCGCCTTTACTACCGGCTGGAAGACTGGCAACAGCTGGCCGACTTGTTGCCGCGACTTGGCAGGCACGGCCGTCTCGATGCGCAGACACTGGAAACATGGTCGGTCCGGGTGCACCAGGAACTGATGGGCAAGGCCGGGGAGTTCCCAAAGCTGCAGGAGGCCTGGCAGAAAGTACCCCGGCAGCTGAAACAGAACGTGGTCTTGCTGGACGCCTGGTATTCAGGACTGATTCACACACAACAGCACGACCTGGCGGAAAAAGAGCTGGCCAACGAGCTCAAGCGCGATTGGCGTACGCCGCTGGTGCGGCTTTACGGGCTGGTCAATGGCACGGATCCGGTTCGGCAACTGCGGAGGGCGGAAAGCTGGCTGAAACATCATCCGGACGACCCGGAGCTGCTGCTGGCAGCTGCGCGACTGTGCCTGCGCAACGAACTCTGGGGCAAAGCTCGCAGTTATCTCGATACTGTCCTGTCGATTCGACCGACGCCGGAGGTCTACCAGGAGTTCGGCCGGCTGCTGAATCAGCTCGGTGACGACGAAGGCGCCGCCAACGCCTATCGCGCCGGCCTTAACCTGATCGCGGGACCGAATCTGCCGGCGTTACCGCATCTCAGCGCGATGGGCGGCGGGTCGAAGCCCGCCAGATCCTGAGCGCACCGGGCTGTTCGTATTTCCGCCGTGCAAATTGCCATTATCGGGGCAGGCTACGTTGGTTCGCGCGTGCTCGATGACCTCGGTCCGGACGCAGCCATAGCCTACAGCCGCTCGGTGCCGGTCGCGTCCGGGCATTTGGTCAGGCACCTCGACCTCGACCGGGAACCACTGTTGCTGCAACAGCCGGTGCCGGTCAGGATTCTGTATACCGTGCCGCCATCCGCCAATAGTAGCGATAGTCCCGGCGATCCGCGCCTGACACGGTTTCTGGGAGCGCTCGATCCGCCTCCCGAACGTATTGTCTACATCAGCACCAGCGGCGTTTACGGCGACTGCGGCGGTGAGCTGGTCGACGAATCGCGCCAACCGGCACCGCGAAATCCGCGGGCCCTGCGCCGTTTTGCTGCAGAGCGCCTGTTGCTCGAATGGTGCAGCAAATCCGGCAGCACCTGCATCATCTTGCGGGTGCCAGGAATCTACGGGCCGGGTCGGCTCGGCGTGGACCGCATCATTGCCGCCGGCACGCAGATACTCGAATCGGAGGCGAATCCCGGCAACCGGATCCACGTCGACGATCTGGTCGCAGCATCGATTGCTGCATTGAATCGCAGCATTCCGCAGGGTATTTACAATATCGGCGACGGCGATTTCCGCAGCACCACCTGGTTCGCTCTGACGGTGGCGCGGCTCGCCGGACTGGCCGCGCCACGGAGCATTTCAAAGGCAGAGGCCCTGGGTACGCTGTCGCAAGTGCGAACGTCCTTCCTGCTCGAGTCGCGAAAGCTCGATACAACAAAAATGCGGCGGGTGCTTGGGGTCCTGCCCCGCTACCCCGATGCCGAAGACGGAATCAGGACCAGTCTCCGCGACGACGGGCTGCTGCGCGACGCGGACATTGCCAGCACAGAGCCGTCCGGCCGAAGAGCTTAAGGCTGGCTTCGGACACTGCGGAGCCACTTGGTCAGTGGCTCCCATTGTTCCCAGTCCGGCCATGCCAGGTATTCGGGAAGTTCGAAGATTCCGAGGCCGCGAGTGTACGCGCGCACATAGTTCTGGGCTTCCCGCAACGCTGTGAGGTAAGGAACTCTGGCGGCGGTCAGGTATTCATCGAGCTCTTCGAAAATCAATGTGTACTCTCGTACCCTGTTGGCGACGACGCCAACCTTGGCTTCCTTGCGCTCGATCTTGCCGACCTCCTTCAGTTCCCTGATGAACCTGTCGGTAGCCTGCATATCGATCGTGGATGGCAATACGGGCACAACAATGGTCTCGGCGTGCCTGACCAGTTCCGTAAGCTCGGTTCCGTGTGACCGGGCCGGGGCATCGATGATCAGATAGTCCGCGCTCCGGGGTGCGTGTCTTAACCCGTCCTCGAACCCGGCAACCGCAGCAATTTTCGGCCGATCGCCGGGGCGCCGGTCCAGCCAGTCCAGGCTCGAACGCTGCGGATCGTAATCTGCCAGAGCGACGGCGAAGCCCTCGGACGCGAAATAGGAAGCAATATTGGTTGCCAGCGTGCTTTTTCCGCAGCCCCCTTTCGCGTTCATTACCATGATGTGCCGCATAAAAATTTCCTGGAAGAGCGTTTACTGAGATTCCGGGTATTTATGTAAACTACCGTTGCAGAACACAAAAGTCCATTCGACCTGACACTCTGCCTTGCATGCGGCAATTGCAGGCCGGGACTCATGTTAAGCTGCACCGGGCCGATCACCGGAGCCCCTCGACGCTTGCCGGTTCACCAGGGAAGACTTGAGTCATGAGCACACAGCGAAAAGCGGATTTCGTCCCGGAGCAACTTTCGGAAGAGGCCGTTCACAATTATTTGAAGGAAAACCCGGACTTTTTCGAGCGCCACAGTTCGCTGCTCGGCAGCCTGCGATTGCCACATGTAACCGGAGGCACCGTATCCCTCGTGGAGCGACAGGTGTCTGTATTGCGACAAAAGGATCTGAAGCTGGAACGGAAGCTGAAGGAGCTTCTCGAAGTCGCGCGCGCGAATGACATACTCGCAGCCAAATTGCATCAACTGACTTTGCAGCTCATGGTGGCCAACAGCCTGGCCGACACCCTGAAAGAGCTGGAAACAGCGTTACGTACGGGATTCAATGCCGATCAGTCGATTCTGGTGTTGTTCGGAGACTCGGCAGCTTTCAGGGACATTCATGCCGGGCGATTCTTCAAAGTCATCGAGCGCAGTGACGCAAGTCTGAAGTCTTTCGAAACGTTCCTTGGAAGCCACAGTCCGCGTTGCGGCCAGATACGCGACATTCAGCGCGACTTTCTTTTCGGCCAGCTGACGGACGAGGTTGGCTCTGCGGCGCTCGTACCTCTTGGCAGAAAATCGGAACTCGGGTTCCTTGCTATTGGCAGTGTCGATGCCAATCGTTTCCATCCCGGGATGAGCATGGATTTTTTGAAAAGGCTCGGACAGCTTGTCGCTGAGGCCCTCAGGCGGTACTGACGCAGACCGGAAGGCTGATGCTGGAAGGCGAAACAGACTGGATCGACCACTTTGGCCGGCACCTCGAATTCGAGCGGCGGCTGTCCCCCCTTACCTGCAAAAGCTACCGCCGCGACCTCGTATCCTTTTTCGAGTGGTCACACGTTTCCGGTATCGAACGCTGGAAGGACATCGACAGTGAGCACGTGCGGTCGTATGCCGCGAGCTGCTATCGCAAAGGCCTGTCCGCACGAAGCATTCAACGCCAGCTCTCCGCACTGCGGACATTCTTTCGCTTCCTGGTCCGTGAAAAGCAACTGAAAAAACACCCGGTGCAGGCAATCAGGCCGCCGAAATCGGGCAAGCGACTGCCCGGAAATCTCGACGCTGATCGAATGGCGCGGCTGCTCGATCTGCGTGGCGACAGTCCGATCGTGACCCGGGATCGCGCGATTCTTGAACTGCTGTATTCTTCCGGCCTGCGGCTGGCGGAGTTGATCGGATTGAATCTCGGCGACATCGACGTCGCCGATGCCACAGTGCGCGTAACCGGCAAGGGCAACAAGGAACGAATCCTGCCGGTAGGTCGCTTGGCGCTGGATGCATTGAGATCGTGGTTCAA
>CAYXKM010000071.1:0-9627 GCA_964465665.1 uncultured Woeseiaceae bacterium | reverse complement strand
TCGAAGCCTTCGAAGGTCCGCTCGACCTGCTTCTGTACCTGATTCGACGACAAAACATCGACATCCTGGACATACCGATTGCAGAGATAACCCGCCAGTATGTCGAGTACATCGAGTTGATGAAGGAAATGCAGCTTGAGCTGGCCGGTGAGTACCTGTTGATGGCAGCAATGCTGGCCGAGATCAAGTCGCGCATGCTGTTGCCTCGCATGCCGAGCGACGAGGTTGAAGAAGACGATCCGAGAGCCGAACTGGCGCGCCGGTTGCAGGAATACGAACGCTTCAAGAAGGCAGCCGAAGATCTGGATGCGCTGCCGCGACTCGAGCGCGACCTCATGATGGTCGAAATCGAAGCGCCTGATCGCAAGGTCATCACCAAATTACCCGACGTGACGCTTAAAGAGTTGCTGGTGGCATTTCACGATGTCCTGAAGCGTGCGGAAATGTTCTCGAACCTGCACATGCAAAGGGAGCCGCTTTCAGTACGCCAACGAATGTCGGAGATCCTCAGCCGGATCAAGTCAAACTCATTCACCTCATTTGCCGAACTTTTTGACCCCGAGGAAGGGCGAATGGGTGTTGCGGTTACTTTTATCGCCATTCTCGAGTTATTGCGCGAATCGACCATAGAAGTTGTTCAGGCAGAGGCGTTCGCGCCGTTGCACATTCGTGCGGCCTCGTCGGTTCGGCTGGTTTCTAACCAAGACGAAATTTATCCTGGGAACTGAGGGAAAATTGCCCGATGGATGACACAGAGATCAAGTACTTTGTAGAGGCCGCGCTCCTTGCGGCCGGCCGGCCATTGACCATCGATCAGATGCAGGCGCTTTTCGACAGCGGCTCGACGCCGGAGAAAACGGAAATCCGGCGTGCGATCACCGAGCTGAATCAGGATTTCGAACGACGGGGAATAGCCATTGTCGAGGTGGCATCCGGGTTCCGGGTGCAAATCAAGCCTGGCATGGTGGAGCGGCTGCAAAAACTGTGGGAAGAGCGACCGCCGCGTTATTCCCGGGCGCTGTTTGAAACACTCGCGTTGGTGGCCTACCGGCAGCCGATTACTCGCGGTGAGATCGAAGAAATCCGTGGTGTCGCGGTGAGCAGCAATATTATTCGATCTATGCTCGAACGGGACTGGATTCGGGTTGTTGGTCACCGCGATGTGCCGGGCCGACCTGCAATGTTTGGCACCACGAAGTCCTTTCTCGATTATTTTGGCCTGAAGAAACTCGATGATCTTCCGCCACTGGCGGATCTTTCCGATTGGGAGAGTTTGCGGGTTCAGCTGAACCTGCCGGATGTCGATGCCAACGACAGCCAGGAGGAAATCGGCCAAGTAACTGAATTCCCGGTCCTGTATCCGGAGCTCACGGCTGACAACGAAGACGAATCGGATCTTCCGGACCTCGATGCGCTTGCCGTACCGGGGACCGAATCCGACCGCGCATTTGTCCGTATTGCCGCTCGGCCCTGGCCGGGAGCGGAGGATTCGATTAGCGTCGCCGAGGAGTTCGATGAGGATCTTCAGCCGAAGCGGGACGCGGATGCCTCGTTGTCGCGCAACTAGCGAGATTCTCCTTGACGGAGCGAGTGCAAAAATTTTTGGCATCGATCGGCCATGGCTCGCGACGTGAGATCGAGGACTGGATTCGGGCCGGACGCCTTTTCATCGATGGCAAGCCTGCAACGCTTGGCCAGCCTGTAACCGGCACCGAGTCATTCGAAATCGATGGTCGACGCCTGTCGAACCGCACTGCATCGTCGTCGCACCAGTACCTCATGTATCACAAGAACGAAGGGGAAGTGACCAGTCGAAGCGACGACGGCGGACGCCCGCTGGTTTTCGATGCACTGCCCCGGCTAGAGGGTGCACGATGGATTTCTGTAGGCCGACTGGATATCAACACGACCGGTCTTCTGCTTTTCACCACGGACGGTCAACTGGCGAATGCCCTGATGCACCCGTCGTCACAGATACTTCGAACATACGCCGTCAGGGTACATGGCCAGCCGACCGATGAAGAACTGCAGGCGTTGCTGGACGGATTGGAGCTCGAAGACGGTCGGGCGGCCTTCGACTCTGTCACTCCGGCCGGCGGCGACGGTGCCAATCGCTGGTTTGACGTTACCATTCGAGAAGGGCGAAACCGCGAAGTCCGGCGACTCTGGGAAGCGTTGGGTTATCGCGTAAGCCGCCTGATGCGAACCGCCTACGGTCCGATCCGGATGCCCAGAAGTCTGCGGCGGGGACGTTATGCGCCGCTGACCCCGGCGCAAGAGCATGCTCTCTACCAGAGTGTCGGAATGGTCCGGCTCAACGCCGAAAATGCATCAAAGACTCGCGAGAAAAAGAACCGAAAAACAAGAAGATAGAAGCAGAAATTAACCTGGAATATTACTGGGCATCCAGGCTCTTTCCGGTTACTCCCCGGCTGTCGGGGCCCAACAGGTAGACATACGCGGGCAATACCTGGTCCGGTGTCTTCAACAGACTTCGATCCTCGGCCGGATAAGCCTGCAACCGCATATTGGTGCGTGTTGCGCCCGGATTCACGCAATTCACTTTCAGCGGAGTGTGCCGATTTTCGTCGGCGAGAATCTGTGCAAGCGCTTCCGTGCCGAATTTCGAAACGGAATACGCCCCCCAGAATGCGCGACCTACCCGACCGACGCCGCTGCTGGTGAAAATCAGCGACGGGTCTTCCGACTGGCGAAGGATCGGCATTAGCACCTGTGTCAGGGCGAAGGCGGCAGTCAGATTGACGTGGATAACCCGTTGCCATTCCCCCGCGTCGTATTGGTCGATCGAGGTTCTTTTCCCAAGTATGCCGGCGTTGTGTACCAGGCCATCGAGTCTCCCGATCTCATTCTCGACACTCGCCGCCAGCGAGCGGTAGGCATCGGCGTCCGCAGTCGCAAGATCCATGGTGACAATCGAAGGACGAGGCGCGTCCTCGATGGACTCGATCTGGTCGTACGCGGCCTCGAGTTTTTTGAGGTTTCGACCGAGCAATATGATCTGGGCGCCAAGCCGGGCCGACTGGATCGCCAACGCCTTGCCAATACCGTCGCTCGCGCCGGTAATCAGGATCACGCGTCCATTCAGCAAGCCACGCCGGTACTCGTATGTTTTGGGATCAAGACTCACGGCGCTCTCTGCCTGTCGGTCGTTGTCATCCATGCCCATTGCACTATTGCAGGGTCTTGTCGGAGCCCTCAGGCGGGTTCGTCGCTGCTGGTTCGTCGATGTCGACGGAATCGTCGCTCATTTCGCGCGGCAGAGATTCCAGAGCATCGAGAGATTCCAGGGGTTTTTTCGGCCGGATACCCAGCTCGATGAACTTCCGCGCCCCCGGCAACACCTTGCGCTCCAGTGAACCGACCGCGCGGTTATAGCTTTCGACACTGCTGGCCAGTTGCTTTCCGACCCGATTCAGGTGGCCTACGAAGGCCGTGAGGCGACCGTACAGATCCTCCGCGAGCCGGCGAATCTCTTCCGCGTTATCGGCCAGCGCCAGCTGTCGCCATCCGTACGCGACTGCCTTCAACAACGCCACAAAACTGGTTGGGGTCGCCAGGATGATCTGGCGCGACAAAGCATATTCGATCAGGTCCGGATCTTCATTGAGGGCGGCACTCAGGAACTGGTCCCCGGGGATAAAAAGAATCACGAATTCCGGGCTCTGTGAAAACTGTTCCCAGTAGGTCTTGCTGGCGAGACTTCGCACGTGTTCGCGAACATTTCGGGCATGCCGCTTTAGCCCCAGCTGCCGTTGTGCGTCGTCCTTGGCTTCGACCGCTTCCAGGTAAGCCTCGAGCGGGGTTTTCACGTCGACGACCAGTTCCCTGTTGTCCGGCATGCGCACGATCATGTCAGGGCGAATGGTCTTTTCGTCGGCGCTCGTGTGCACCTGCTCCTGAAAATCGCAATGCTCCACCATGCCGGCAAGTTCGACGAGCCGGCGCAGAGTAATTTCGCCCCAGCGTCCGCGGACCTGGGGTCGTCGCAACGCATTGACCAGGTTTTGGGTTTCCTGCGCGAGGGACTGCTGTCCGAGCTGCATTGTTTCCAGTTGCGAGCGAATACTTCCGTAAGCTTCACTCCGCGCTTTCTCGAGATCACTGATCTGTCGGTGTGACTGTTGCAGCGCCTCCCGGATCGGCTTAACCAGATTCTCGACAGCCTGTTCGCGCTCGCTTAGTTCCCTTTTGGCTTTTTCCTGGTGGGCGCCAAGGTTTTGTTCGGCGAGTCGAAGAAAATTTTCGCTGTTCGCTTTCAGTGATTGATTGGCCAGATCGGAAAAGGCCCGGGCGAGGCGGCCGCTCGCGACCTCGAATGCACTGTCCCGTTCCAGTTGCAGCGCATCCTGGGTCTTGATACGCAATTCCAGCAACTCGATTTCCCGTTGTTTTCGCTTTTGCCGGCCCCGAAAGCTGACCCAGCTGATCAGGATGCCAAGCAGCAGACCCGCCGCCAGCGCCGGTCCGGCAAGTTGCCAAATGGCAGGGTTGTCCAGCAAGGATTGCATCAGGTGCCCAGATTAACCGCTTTCAGCACCAGATGCGTGAGTTCGCCGACGTCGGACACTACCGAATCGGCACCCCAGCTGGCCGGCTCGTCACCCGGTACGATGTAACCGTACGCCGCGGCAATGGTTGCCATGCCGGCGGCGCGACCGGCTTCGATATCGCGGGCGGCATCCCCGATATACACCGATGCAGCCGGGGCAACTCCGAGGGTCCGGGCCGCCAGGATCAATGGTGCCGGGTGCGGTTTGCGTTGCGGCAGTGTGTCACCACTGATGATGCACGACGCGCGGTCCGACAGGCGCAATGCATCCATCAGCGGAACGGTCAGTCGATGGGGCTTGTTGGTAACCACTCCCCAGGGGCAGTGCAAGCGGTCGAGATCGTCGAGCAGTCGCTCGAGCCCTGGAAACAATGTTGAGCGCACACAAAGAGCCTGCGCGTAACGATCCAGGTACTCGGTGTGCAGGGCTCGGAGCGCCTCATCCGGCAATTCCGGAAAGCCCAGTCGTATTAGGCCGACGGCACCGTTGGACACGTGCGCGCGTCCGGTCTCGTAGGAAAGCCGTGCAAGGCCGTGCGCTTCCTGCAGATCTGTCAGCACAGCAACCATGTCCGGCGCCGTGTCTACCAGAGTGCCATCCAGATCAAAAAGCACGCCCTGGGTCTTGCCCGCCAAGGACCTGCGCGTGCTCATGGCGTGTCGCGGCGCCGGAAGTGCATCAGGTAATTGACGTCCACGTTTCGGCCGAGTGAGTACTCGCGAGTCAACGGGTTGTAGTGCAACCCCATGCTGCCGCAAAGGTCGAGGTCCGACTGACGTGACCATTCCTCGAGTTCCGAGGGCCGGATGAACTTCTCGTACTCGTGAGTTCCGGCCGCTAGTAGCCGCAGCAGGTATTCGGCGCCAACGATCGCGAACAGGAACGCTTTGGGATTGCGGTTGATGGTCGAGAAAAAGACATCGCCGCCCGGTCGTACGAGGGCAGCGCAGGCGACAACTACGGACGGCGGTGAGGGAACGTGCTCCAGCATTTCCAGGCAAGTCACGACGTCGTATGCCGCCGGGTGATCGGCAGCATGACTTTCCGCCGTGTCACGCAGGTAGGCAACCTTGGCGCCGGATTCGGCCTGGTGGAGGCGGGCAACCGCCAGTGGACCTTCCGCCATGTCGATTCCCGTGACGACTGCACCCTTTGCTGCCAGTGATTCGGTGAGGATTCCACCGCCGCAGCCGACATCGAGCACCCTGGCGCCACGCAGCTCGACCCGCTGGCGAATGTAGTCCAGTCGCAGCGGGTTGATTTCGTGCAGGGGACGAAATTCGCCGGACGGATCCCACCAGCGCGAGGCAAGGCCGTCGAACTTGGCGATTTCCGATTGGTCAACGTTGTCGATCAAATCATTGCTCTCCGGACGACGCTGCAATGCGTCGTTGCCATTCCGCCGTACGGGCCAGCAGTTCGTAGCGATCGACTTGCGTCAGCTGGCGATTTTCCACCAGGTGTCTGCCGGCGACCCAGACGTCGCTGACCTGCTGTGAACTGCTTGCATAAACCAGTTGCGACAGTGGATCGTATAGCGGAAGGCTGCGAAAGTGTTGCATGTCGACACAGGTCAGATCTGCCCATTTGCCTTTTTCAATGGATCCTGTGCTCTCTGCCAGACCAAGCGCAGTTGCGCCGCCGATCGTCGCCATGTGCAACGCGCGCGCAGCGGGTACGGCGGTAGCGTCCTGATCGATTGCTTTGGCCAACAACGCCGCAGTCTTCATTTCATCGAGCAGGTCCAGCGCATTGTTGCTTGCAGCGCCATCGGTGCCGAGCGCAACGTTTATTCCGCCGGACAAGTAACGGCTGACGGGTGCGATGCCACTTGCCAGTTTGAGATTGGATCGTGGGCAATGGGCCACGGAAACGCGAGCGGCAGACAGCTGTGAAATCTCGTCGGCATGCAAATGTACGCCGTGCACGACGAGTAGCGATGAGTTCACAAGTCCAAGACCTGACAACCGCGCGAGCGGTCGCAAGCCTGTCGCGGCGACGGATGCATCGATCTCGGCCCTGGATTCGTGCAGGTGAATCTGTACACGGACGTCGAGTTGATCCGCCATGACGCGAAGTTCCGCAAATGCGGCATCGGAAACCGTATCGACAGAATGAGGCGCGAAACAGCTCGAAATCAGCGCGTGCTCGGCGTAACGGTCATGTACAAGCTCCGCTCCGCGGACGATGCAATCGGATGCACTTCCGGCCCAGGCGTTCGGGAAATCGATGACCGGCGTGCCCACCATGGCACGGACATGCATACCGGCGGCAGTCTCTGCCACGATCTCCGGGAAAAAGTATTGATCACTGAAACAGGTTGTGCCGCTCAGAAGCATCTCGGCAATAGCGTGTCGCGTCCCGTCGCGGACCATTTCAGCACTGACCCAACGTTTCTCGACCGGCCATATGCGTTCCCGCAGCCACCGCTCGAGCGGCAGGTCATCCGCAAAACCACGAAACAGGGTCATCGCCGCGTGAGTATGCGCATTGATCAATCCCGGAATCAGTACATGGCCAGGTCGGTCAACTACGATGCCCGGCCTGTAATTCTGTCTGGCGGTTCCGGCGGGCAGAACATCGACGATGCGGCCGTCGTCCACGACTACTGCATGATCGGTCAGCACCTGACCGTCAGGCTCAACCGGTATGCACCAGCCGGGCAAAAAGAGGGTATCGCATTGCTGCATTCGCAAATCTTGCAGAGGGTTTTGGAAGCCCGGCAATCAGGGCCGGGTCCGCCACAGTATACCCTTGATCCGTATAGCAGATAAATCAAAGCGGCAGTAAGAAAAATGCCGCCCTGGACCTGATTCCGCATGGCACGCTGTGGTACCATTCTCAGCCTGATTCGGCACCGATTTGTGCACGAATTCAGCCCAGCGAAATCACTATAGAACCTCGATTTCCAACCGGATTGTAGTGGCCGCGATTCCGAATCATTTCGGAACCGCTCTGACAGTGTGAAAGTGTATGTCTGAAGTTGCTCAGGAAATCCTGTCTGTAAGCCTCGAACAGGAGATGCAGCAGTCCTACCTGGATTATGCGATGAGTGTCATCGTCGGCCGCGCTTTGCCGGATGTCCGCGATGGCCTGAAACCGGTGCATCGGCGGGTATTGCATGCCATGCGCGAGCTGGGTAACGACTACAACAAGCCCTACAAGAAGTCCGCACGCGTGGTCGGCGATGTCATTGGTAAGTATCACCCTCACGGCGATTCCGCGGTTTACGACACTATCGTGCGAATGGCACAGCCGTTTTCCATGCGCTACCTGCTGGTGGACGGGCAGGGCAACTTCGGATCTGTCGATGGCGATGCTCCTGCTGCGATGCGCTATACCGAAGTTCGCATGTCGAAAATCGCCCACGAGATCCTCGCCGACATCGACAAGGAAACCGTGGATTTCGTCGAGAACTACGATGGGTCCGAGAGCGAGCCATCGGTCATGCCGACGCGCGTGCCAAACCTGCTGGTCAACGGTTCTTCGGGTATTGCGGTGGGAATGGCGACCAACATACCCCCGCACAACCTGAATGAAATTATCAGTGCATGCCTCGCGTTAGTCGACAATCCTGCCATCGATGTGCCGCAACTCATGGAACATGTCCCCGGCCCGGATTTTCCTACTGCCGGCATCATCAACGGCGCACAGGGCATCTACTCTGCTTACAGGACCGGTCGTGGACGCGTTTATATACGAGCACGCACTTCGCTTGAGGTTATCGACAAGCGCGGCAAGGAAGCAATCATCGTCACCGAGCTGCCGTACCAGGTCAACAAGGCACGTCTGATAGAGAAAATTGCCGAGCTGGTGCGCGACAAGCGCATCGACGGCATCAGCGAGTTGCGTGACGAATCCGACAAGGACGGCATGCGTATCGTGATCGAGCTTCGGCGAGGGGAACTCAGCGACGTTGTCCTGAATAACCTGTACAAGCAAACGCCCCTGCAAAGTGTGTTCGGCATCAACATGGTGGCGTTGCACGAAGGGCAGCCCAAACTACTCAACCTGAAGCAGGTACTGGAAGCATTCCTGTCGCACCGGCGCGAAGTGGTTACACGCCGTACCATCTTCAACCTGCGGAAAGCCAGGGACCGTGCGCATATCCTTGAAGGTCAGTCGGTAGCGCTGGCCAACATCGATGAAGTCATTGTGCTAATCAAGGCCTCTCCATCACCCGCGGACGCGAAGCAGCAACTTGTCAGCCGTAAATGGTCGCCCGGTTCTGTAACGGCGATGCTGGAGAAAGCCGGTGCAACGGATACTCGCCCGGATGCGCTCGAGGAAGGCTACGGACTGATCGACGGCATGTACCGTTTGTCGGAAACGCAGGCGCAGGCAATTCTTGATCTCAGGCTGCATCGTTTAACCGGCCTCGAGCAGGAAAAAATAATCAATGAATACAAAGAGATATTGGAGAATATAAAAGAACTTTCTGATATTCTTGCGGACCCGGAAAAACTGCTCGCCGTCATACGTCAGGAACTGGCCGAAATTCGCGACAATTACGGTGACGCACGGCGGACAGAGATCGTGCAGGACCACAGCGACCTGCAGATCGAAGACCTGATTTCCGACGAGGAAGTCGTGGTTACCCTGTCGCACGGCGGTTACGCCAAAGCGCAACCGGTGGACGACTACCAGGCCCAAAAACGTGGTGGGCGCGGGCGATCGGCGGCCAAGGTCAAGGACGAGGATTTCATCGACAAATTGTTCGTGGCGAGCACTCACGACACCATTCTGTGCTTCTCCAGCCGCGGCAAGATGTACTGGCTCAAGGTCTACCAGGTACCACAGGCAAGTCGAGGTTCGCGGGGCAAGCCGATAGTCAATTTGCTGCCGCTTGAGGACGGTGAACGCATCAATGCCGTGCTGCCAATACGCGAATTCGACAAAGACAGTTTCATTTTCATGGCGACCAGCGGCGGTACGGTCAAGAAGACGCCATTGAGCCTGTTCTCACGCCCGCGGGCCAGCGGCATCATTGCCGTCGACCTGCGTAACGACGACAAACTGGTCGATGTCGCAGTAACAGACGGTAATCGGGAGATTA
>CAYXKM010000070.1:0-9801 GCA_964465665.1 uncultured Woeseiaceae bacterium | reverse complement strand
ATGGGCTCATTGCTGCGATCGGGCATTGCGCTTTTCCTGCTGGTGTCCTGCAATGCGCCCGAAGAGAATTTCCTGCCACAGCACCGCGCGATCGACATCCTGATACGCAATGCGAATGTCATCGACGGGCGCGGCAATCCGCCGCGGCTGGCGGACGTCGCGATTGCCGGCGGGCGCATCGTGTTCGTTGGTGAAACGGCGTTCAGTGACACCGACCTTCAAACGCGTGTCGGGCGGCTGATCGATGCCGGCGACCGCACCGTCACGCCGGGATTCATCGACCTGCACGCGCATGGCGATCCACTGGCGACACCGCAGTTCGAGAATTTCCTCGCCATGGGTGTGACGACGATTACGCTGGGACAAGACGGCTCGAGTCCGGACGTTGACGATCTCGCTGGCTGGCTCCGGCAGGTCAACTGGAATGGCATCGGGCCGAACCTCGCCATGTTCATCGGCCACGGAAACCTGCGGAACCGGGCCGGCATCGGCATGTCGGCGGAACCGGAGCCCGGCGATCTGGAGAAAATGCTCACAATGCTCGACACATCGCTCGAGTACACCTTCGGCATGAGCACCGGTCTCGAATACAACCCGGGACTGAATGCCGGCACCGCGGAATTGCGCGCGCTCGCCGCGATCGTCGGGCAGCGACGGCGGCTCATCATGAGCCACCTGCGGAACGAGGACGACGACCAGCTCGAAACGTCGATCGCCGAATTGCTGGAGCAGGGCGAGCACGCCCGCGTGCACATTTCGCACCTGAAATCCGTGTATGGCAAAGGCACGGCCCGTGCGGAACAGATCCTGCGCCTGCTGGATGAGGCACGTGCATCCGGCATCGAAATTACGGCCGACCTGTATCCCTACAGCGCCAGCTATACCGGCATCGAGATCGTGTTTCCGGTATGGGCCAAGACCCAGGCACAGTTCGACATTGCGCGCGCAGAACGGCGCGAGGAACTGGCGGATTACCTGCGGAAGCGCATCCGGCAGCGCAACGGCCCCGAGGCGACGCTGCTCGGTACCGGCCCGTACCGCGCCAAGCGCCTGTCCGAAGTCGCTTTCGAAAAGGAGATGGCGTTCGAGGACGTGCTGATCGACCTGATCGGGCCTCAGGGAGCGGACGGTGCCTACTTCGTCATGGACGACGAGCTGCAACAGCGACTGTTCCAGGATCCGCAAGTCGGTATTTGTTCGGACGGGAGCCCTTCCGGTTTCCATCCTCGCGGCCATGGAACGTTTGCGCGAATCATCGAGGACTACGTGACGCAAAAGAAACTGCTGCCGCTCACGGAAGCGATTCGCAAAATGACGTCGTTTCCGGCCGGGATCCTCGGCATAGCCGACCGCGGCATCGTCGAGGCCGGATTTGCCGCCGACTTGCTGGTCTTCGACCCGGCGAAAGTGCACGCGACCGCGGATTACCTGGCTCCGATCAGCCTGGCGGTGGGATTCGACATAGTGATCGTGAACGGCCAGGTTGCTCGCGAGGACGGAAGGGCCGGGATCGCACTTGCCGGCCGGGTGCTCACACCGTCAGACTGACAATCTCTGAATGACCATCGCGGTCACGCCGCAGCAGAAGAAAAAGACGAAGGGCAGCATGGCGAATCCGTTGACACACAGCATGGCGCGGCTCGAGCGGGGACTGGAACCTGTGGAAGGCCTCGGCGAGGTCCGGCAATTTCTTGCGGCGAAGGATTTCGAACCGGCCACGATCATCCCGACCGATGGCAAAGCCATCGTACTGGACCTGTCGGCGGCAAGCCCGATGTTGCACGGCAGCCCCTCCGGGATCGGCGTCGCGCGACTTTCGACCCTGATCGACGACGAGATGCGCCGCGCCGGAACGGCGTTCGCATTCGGACGGTATGCCGAGCAACGCGGGCTGTACGACAACGAGAGTTTTGCCAGTGCGGCCGGCAGCGAGCGGCGCACCGTGCACATGGGGATCGACCTGTTCTGCGCTGGTGGCACCGCGGTCTACACACCGCTCGATGCAGAAGTGCACATCGTTGCGAACAACACGCAGGAACTCGATTACGGCCCGATGCTGGTATTGCGCCACCAGGCAGGGCGTCGCGAGTTCTTCAGCCTGTACGGTCACCTGGGCCTGAAAAGCCTTTCCGGGCGGCGTGAGGGACAGCGGCTCCGTGCCGGGGAGCAGATCGCGGAAGTGGGCAGCCCGCCGGAGAACGGCAACTGGCCGCCGCACCTGCATTTCCAGTTGATCATCGACCTGCTCGGCCTTGGCAAGGATTTTCCCGGTGTCGCTTATCAAAGCCAGCGTGACTTCTGGCTGGCGCTGTCGCCCAGTCCGGCCGTGTTTTTCCCGGAATGCGATGCGACGCGGCTCGAAGCCGCAAGTTGATTTCGGGAGGCAGAGGCCTTCCCGATAGATGCATGGCAGCAGTCGACTACCTCGCCACAATTGCAGTACGGTTCAAATCCTGTCACCCTGACCAGCTAGTCCTTTAACGTCAACGGCTTGCAAGTGGTCTATCCGACTGCTGCCATTTTGTGTGACGGATTGTGTGAGAAACGCGTGATCCGCTCATACATGTGCCTGAGTAAATCCTGACGATCCTCGAAACCCACACCCGCCGCTCGAAGCCCATGCCCGAAGTTATGGCGAAGATCGTGCACACGAAGCGCTGGCACGCTTGTCCGGTCCCTCGCCCCCCGCCATGCCGAGGCGCCACGCTTGGGCAACGTCCTGGCTTCGTCCAGAACTTGCGCCTTCGATTCCCTGGCGGCGTACGGTCGCGATCCGATGCCATAGGCCGTGTTATCCCGCGCCATGATGCTTTGCCGGTTCACCATGTGTGCCCACCAATGCAGTGCCGATAAGCGGTTTTCAAGATTCCGGTCTTGATCACTTCTTAGCATCAATGCTTGACCATGGTCTCCACGTGATTTGGCTTTAGCGATGTGGCTTGCATGTGCCCGTAACCCAGTGCGTGTAGTTGATTGGCACTTAAGTCCAGAATTCGGGACCGGGCCGTTTGCGTCGTGTAGCCGCCGTCCTTGTTTTGACGATAAAGTTTCACTAGCTGGTGGTTCAGGTTTTTCGCGGTGCATACCTTCTCGTCGGTGAGTTTCGACGATCACTCCGCATGCGCGAGGATTACGGTGGCCGATTTTTCAATCGGGTAACGGTCGCGGGACACCGGGCCACGTTTGCGTGAGCCTCAATCAGGTTCACCGGCTTTCTCGTTGAGAATCGGACGGTGACCACCAGCTAGCCAATTTGGCCGATAACGAAACGAACAGCAAACCCGCATTCTGTGAAGTTGATGATGCGCCAGGGGGGTGCGTTATGACGATGCCGGACGAATCAGTCCAGCTGAATTAAAGAGGCTGAACGAGTACGTTCAGCTTTGTCGAAGATGCTGAATATTGAAATTCAGCTTGCTTAAGCGACGCCAAAACGCCTTTGAGCCGATCAATCAAACGAACAGACCGCCGTCGGCAGGAGACTCCTGCCAGGTACCGCATTGCCGCAGCGGCCACGGATAGTGCAAGAGACGCTAGTACAAACTTTGCCCAGCGCCCCCGGTGTTATCCGAGACAAGTGGGTGCAGGGGCTTTCCAATCCACGTTTTGAAGAGTCGCGAAATACCGCGTCAGTCGTCCAGACTTCGCGAAGTCCGGCCAGAATCCGCGCCATTGTTGATTCGGAGCGCCGCGTCACTACAGCGCTTCGCCCAGTAGTGACGCGGATGGCGGCTGAGCCAAATGCAGAATCCTGGTCCTGCGTAATTCTGCAAGCCAACTGGATTTGCGCTCGGTCTTGATCTGGAACGCCTACCGACCGAGTAGAAGGCCGCCGCAAAGCCGGTTGCTTGCAGGTCCGGCGAATTTTCGCGCTGCGACTATGCATGGTTTGGGCTAAATCCCTGCATATTTATCGATTGTCCATCCGTCGCGACAAA
Source organism: uncultured Woeseiaceae bacterium (assembly GCA_964465665.1). Taxonomy (GTDB): domain Bacteria; phylum Pseudomonadota; class Gammaproteobacteria; order Steroidobacterales; family Woeseiaceae; genus JAKEGN01. Next base: position 5,863 of record CAYXKM010000070.1, on the reverse strand, counting down.
TACCTATGGATTGTCTCCGCCTGGAGGCGGGTTCGGTGGCTCGGCCCACTTGCACTTTTTGGGCGGTGTTGTTGGTTGCCCAGCCGCCTTACTACCATTCGCGTGGTAGAAGAGATTTCCATTATGAGTACACCACATACAACTAAATGCTATCGGTGCATTGACTTGAATATCATAAGCTGCTGAAGCTTCCTCGATGTAGTCGATGGTCTGCACTGCTGACTGAACAATGGTCGCCCTTTTAAGCACGCACGAGACTTTTATCTCAGTCACGGGATTGCTCCCGGTGTTTCCGCTAATACTGCTCAGGCAATTGCCAGTGACAGTTGTGCCGGTCAGCGGTACAGAAATTTCTGCCGTATGCATAATTGTGAACGCGTTTGAGATCGACGACGCACAAAGTACGCTGATAAGAAATACTGCTCGATTGGTAAGTATTTTCATCAATCAGCCTCCATCTGGATATCAATTTCCAGATCAGCACAACGCCTCACGACGTCAGTGCGAATGCCTGTTCGTGCGACATCGTACTGCGTTGCGCTGTCAATTCTCGCATACCAAATGCCTTGCTTTAGTTCGTTCAGATACATCAGAAGAGCTGTCCGCTCTTCGGCATCAAGTGCATTCATGACAGCGATAAATTGTCTATCCTTCGCGTTCTTCTCAACATCGTCTACAGCGTTCAATGCGTAAACGAGGTCCTCTGTACTTTTCTCTGCCGGATTACGCGAGCATAAGACCGAATGTTCCGCTACCATTTTCTCCCGCTTAAGGGCCTTATACGCTGAATCAAAGAACTCGCTGCGTGAGCGAACTGTAGCCGTATCCGAGCGATCATCGAGCGGATGGCCAATGGCCTTGCCCACAATCGGAGCATCAGACCCGTTTCCTTCCTCCCGAGTTGCATGGACCAAATCCAAGAAAGCTCCAAATGCAATTGAGTCTGGAAGGTCCGAACTTCCATCATAGAGCTCCAACACACCATCCTCCGTATCAGCGGCTGTAATGGCGGACACGAACAGAGCCGAAACCACTAACAAATTCGCGAATCTCATGGTTGGCTCCCTTGGTCGAATCGGGCGATTAGAAAAACAGCGCCAAATTAGGGATTGTTCTTCTATTTGGCTCTAAGGCTAGTCGCAGATCTTGCCTGCAATGTGATTCCGTATCAGGTTGAATATTATCATATACGCCAGATGAGGGGGGGGGTCAAGCATTCTGCGAGCTTGCTGCGGCTCATACGACGGGTCAGTTATCGAAGGTGACGGCGACGTGTGCTTGAGTGATTTCCCTTACCAATAAGTTTCGCGGAAATACGTGAATTGACCGTTCAGAAGGTCGGATGGTAATCCCACCGGAAAGTAGCGGAGTTTGGAAGTAGAATTTCAACTGAAGAAGATGTACGCCGAGTCGCAGATGGACGCCGAGATCTTGCGGGATGCTTTAGCGGGAAAGTACTGAAGCCATCTTCTCGCAAGGAGATGGCTGTCAACGTTGTGGATACCCAGGGGATCTCGATTCGTCGAGCCTGTGGCTTGCTCTCGATCTCGGAGACCTGCTACCGGTACCAGGCGGAGTTCAGCGAGGAGAACGCACGGATCGTGGACTGGCAGCTGCGGTTGACCTACGCCGACCGTCGCTGGGGCTTCGGACTGTGTTTTCTGTATCTTCGGAACGTCAAGTGCATGAGCTGTAATCACAACCGTGTTTATCGTATTTACCGGGAACGGGAGCTTGAATTGCGCATCAGGCCGCGGTGGCGACTGAAGCGCGACAAGCCGGATGCGCTGGATGGTCCACTGCAGATCAACACGGTGTGGTCGACCGACTTCATGCACGATCGCCTGGCCGATGGCCGCGCCTTCAGGACCTTCAACGTGCTGGATGACTACAATCGCGAGTGCCTGGGTATCGAAGTCGATTTGTCACTGCTGTCGGCACGCATCATTCGCACGCTGGAGCGGATTATCGAGTGGCGCGGCAAACCGGAATACCTTCGCTGCGACAACGGATCCGAAATGACCAGTGGCGACTTTCAAACCTGGGCACAACAGCAAGGCATTAGTGTGCTGTTCATTCAACCCGGCAAGCCAGCGCAGAATGCCTACATTGAACGATTCCATCGCACGGTCCGACACGAATGGCTGGATGAGCATCTGTTCGTCACGATTGAACATGCTCAGGCAACCGGAACGGAATGGTTGTGGCGCGACAATGCCGACAGACCGAACATGGATTTGGGCGGCATCACCCCGTATCAGAAATTGAAGATGGCAGCGTAACCTCGTCTAGGCTCCGCCAAAATCGGGGGGATTACCGGATCCTCACGCCCGCCATTAGGAGCTAAAGCAGCGATGTGATTTTCGTGTGACACAGCCCTGCACGATCGTGATGGATACTGCAATTGCAGCGGGCGCCTTGCGCCAGACTATAATAATTAGAAAAGAAAGTTACGATCCGAAATCCGCCTTCGGGAGCCACTGAGCATGCCTGCACTGCACATCCTCGACTTCGCGGCGATCGGCCTTTATTTCGTCGTGCTGCTGTGGATCGGTGTGCACGTTGCACGAACGGGGCGTGGCGAAGGAGCGAGTGAATCCTTCCTCGCGGCCGATCGAAACATGAATCTGGTGCAAACCACGTCCAGCACCGCGGCCACGGATCTCGGCGGCGGATTCAGCATCGCCATGGGCGGGCTTGGTTTTACGCTCGGCATTTCCGGTTCGTGGCTCATTGCGGTTTCGGGCCTGAGCATCGTCGTGGTGTCGTTCCTCATGGTGCCGAAAGTAAAACGCTGGGCGGACCGGGTGAAAGGCCTGACCACCGGGGATCTGTTCGAAGCGCGTTTCGACCGGCGCACCGGAACGCTGGCCGCCGTCGTGATCGGTTTCGCCTGGTTCACTTTCGTCGGCGGACAGATCATTGCGGGCGGCAAGCTGTTGCAGGTCACGCTCGATATGAACCTCACTTTCGCCGTCGTGCTGTCGGGCGCCGTGGTTCTCGCCTATACCGCACTCGGCGGTCTCAAAGCCGTCATATTCACGGACGTGTTCCAGATGTTCGTGCTGATGATCGGTATCCTGTGCATCGCCGTTCCCTTCGGCCTGTGGAAAGTCGGCGGCTGGGACGCGATAGTGATGCAATTCAGTGCGTCGCCGGAAACGGCGGGCCTCGTCGACTGGACGGCCGTCGGCTGGAAACAGATGCTCGGCTGGTTTTTTGCCATCTTCCCGATCTGGTTCATCTCCATTGCCGCAATGCAAAGGATCATTGCTGCGCGCGACGAGAAAACCGCGAGACGCGCTTTCCTGCTGACCGGCGTGCCGATCGAATGGCCGCTGTTTGCCATCGGCAGCACACTCATCGGCCTGATCGCCCGCATGCTGTTTCCGGATCTTGCGGATCCGGAGCTGGCGACGCCGACGGTCATCATGGAGTTACTGCCTGTCGGCCTCGCCGGCATCGTCATCGCGGCGTACATCGCAGCGGTCATGTCATCGGCGGATTCCTGCCTGATCGGTTCCGTCGCTATTTTCACCAACGACCTGTACCGCAAGCACTTGCGTCCCGGCGCAAGCGAAGTGTCACTGCTTCGCGTAGCCCGAATCTCCACGCTTGTTCTCGGTGCGCTGGCCATCGGCATCGCCTACCTCGTACCGAACGTGCTGGAGCTGATCCTGTATGCCTATACTTTCGGCGCCGCCGGCATCTTTTTCCCCATGCTCGGGCTCCTGTTCTGGCGGCGCACCACGGCGAGCGGTGCATTCTGGAGCATGCTGGCAGGAGGCGGACTGGCGATCGCCTGGACTATTGCCGGGGAACCCTTTGGTTTTGCCGCGTCCTATACGGGATGGGTCGTTGGCCTGCCGGTGCTGGTGATTGTCTCGTTGTTAACCGAACACAGTGCAGCCGAGAATCCGGACTTGTTCAACTAGGGCGCCATTACAGGGCTTTGTCGCGACAGGCAGGGTCCGCCCGGGACGCCGTGATCGACAGGAGATGAAAGTGCAAATCATTGGAATGCTCGATTCGCCGTACGTACGGCGCGCCGCTATCACAGCGCAGATGCTCGGGATTGAATATGTGCACCGGTCGTTGTCGGTGTTTCGGAACTATGAGGAGATCCGCGCAATCAACCCGCTGGTCAAAGTGCCGACGTTGGTGTGCGATGACGGCGAGGTGCTGGTCGATTCGACGTTGATCATCGATTACTTCGAAAGCATTGCGCAGAAAGGCCAAAGCCTCATGCCGGTGGACCCGGCAACACGGCGCCGTGTGTTGCAACTGGCCGGCATTGCGCTGATGGCGATGGAAAAAGCCGTGCAACACCTGTATGAGACGAAGCAGAGGCCGACGGAGCGGCAACACCGGCCGTGGATCGAGCGTATCGACCAGCAACTCGCGGGGGCGTTGCAATTGCTGGCCAGCGCCGTCGGCAACGGCGATCGCTGGCTGACCGGCACTCAGCCGACACAGGCGGACATCAGTATTGCCGTCGCGATTCGATTCGTGCGCGAGATCCGTCCCGAGGCGATGCCGGACACGGAATTTGCCGGGCTCTATCGTTTCAGCGGGCGGGCGGAAGCTCTGCCGGCATTCCTTGCCTGTCCGTTCGACCAGCAATAGTCAGATCAACAGGCCGATCGCAAGATAGGCCGCCACGCTGACGAAGCCGATGACGAGGGCATAAGGCAGTTGCGTCTTGATGTGATCGATATGGTCCGACGCCGCGCCCGTCGACGCCAGTATGGACGTGTCTGACAACGGTGAGCAGTGGTCGCCGAATACACCGCCGCCCGCGACTGCAGCAACGGTTGCGTAAACCACTGTATCGAGGGTGTTGCCACTGAAAGTTAGCGCCATCGGTACAGCAATCGGCATCATGATCGCGAAAGTACCCCAGGAAGTACCTGTCGAAAACGAGATGCTGCAGGCGATCAGGAACGTCAGCATTGGCAACAGGCCGGGCGTCAGCCAGCTTTCGGTCTGCGCCACGATGTAATTTGCCGTTCCCATCGATTTTGACAGGTCGTTGATCGCGTAGGCAAAAGCGAGAATGATGATGGCCGGCATCACGCCTTTGATGCCGGCATTGGCCGTGCTCATGATGTCGGACAGTGGTATGCCCTGTATGCGCATGATGATGCCGGCTACGATGGCCGACAGCAGAAACGCTTCCATGGTCAGTGCCGAGGAAGTCAGGAAAAAAGAACCGAGCGCGACACCGATGACAATCAGCACCGGCAACACGAAATTCCAGAACAGGCTGGTGCGTACCCCGGCATAGGGCTCGATGCCGGTCAATTCTTCGGACATCAGCGGTTCAGCGCCGTCCCGCAGTACTTTTCCCGTCTCTATCGCACGGCGTTCGGCCGTTTTCATCGGACCAAATTCGGGAACGATGCCGGCAGCGATGAGCCCGACCATGACGACCGCCAGTATGGAATAGAAATTGAACGGAATGGCATAAACAAAGACTTTCATTGCGACGTTGTCATCGACGATCGGGCCCATTCCGATCAGCAAGCCGGTAATGAATACCGCCCAGCCGGTGACAGGGATGATGACGCTGACCGGCGCCGAGGTCGAATCGGCAATGTACGCGAGTTTCTCACGCGAGATCCGGAAGCGATCGCACAGGGCGCGCATCGTCGAACCGACGAACAACGGGCTGAAGTAATCGCTGAAGAACACGAACATGCCCATGAACCAGGCTACCAGTTGCACACGCACACGGTTCATGTTGAGGCTTTCGACCCAGGCGCTGAAATTGCGGATGGCGCCGGTGCGCTGGAAAAACGCAATCGATACGCCGATGAACAGCTCGAGCAGGAAAATCCATGAGAACGCGGGGGTGCCAAGG
>CAYXKM010000069.1:0-7363 GCA_964465665.1 uncultured Woeseiaceae bacterium | reverse complement strand
ATCGTGCTGAACTGCATGAACCGCGACGGAGTGCGACTTGGCTACGACACCGTGCAACTGGGACAAATTCGTCCGATTTGCAATGTTCCTCTGATTGCGTCCGGCGGTGCCGGCACCGCCCGGCATTTCGTCGACGTATTCTCGGCCGCATCGGTTGACGGTGCTCTTGCGGCAAGCGTTTTTCACAGCGGTGAAATCAACATCAATGAACTGAAACGTTATTTGCAAAGCGAAGGCATAGACGTACGCAACTGATTCCTCTGCAGGCAAGGAGATCCAGTATGAGCGGACACAACCTGAATTTTCTCAGCGAGCTCGAACAGATCATTCGGGATCGCATGAAATGCGAGTCTGCTGCAAGTTACACGATACAGCTGATCGCATCCGGCGATCGCCGCGTTGCGCAGAAGGTCGGCGAAGAAGCCGTCGAGCTGGCACTTGCAGCAGTTGCAGGGACGAGGCAGGAGCAGATCAGCGAAGCAGCCGACCTCATGTTTCACTTCCAGCTGCTGCTGGCAGTACTTGGACTGTCACTGGCAGACGTTGCCGATTGCCTGGAAAGACGGCACCGCGACTGAGTTCGTGCCAATGACCGTCAAATGACCACCTCCGCTGCCGGTTCGCGCAGGTTATACCGCGAACTCATCGCATAGCCGTAGGCACCTGCGTTTGCGATAAGAATCACATCGTTCTCAACGGTGTGGGGCAGTATGCGGTCTGTGCCGAGTTTGTCCCCGGATTCGCAGATGGGGCCGACAATGGTTGCGACCTCCCCTGCCGGTTTGCCCATCCGGGTAAGGTTGACTATTTCGTGATAGGCGCCATACAACGCTGGTCGAATCAATGAATTCATGCCGGTACCGATGCCGACGTAGCGTCTTTCGCCCTTGCCCTTGGTCTGTGTGACGCGGCTGATGAGCACGCCAGCCTGGGATACGAGGTATCGCCCGGGCTCAAGCCAAAGTTCGTATCGCGGATGGCGCTTTCTGAATGCGCGCAACAGGCCGTCCAGAACGTCCAGATCGAAAGCCGGTTCCCCAGGCCTGTCGGGCACACCGATGCCACCACCGAGGTCCAGCACCCGGACCTCCGGAAACCGATTCGCAACCCGGGAAAGCGTGTCGGCGACCGACAACCAGTTGTCCGGCTCGTGAATACCACTGCCGCTGTGTGCATGCATGCCGATGACAGTGGCATTGGCCCTGTCCGTCAACGATTTCAGGTCGTCGACCTCGAACAGCGGCACACCGAATTTGGAGTAATTGCCGGCGGTTCGAACATGGTCGTGATGACCCAGCCCTTTGCCCGGATCGAGACGAATGAAGAGCTGACTGCCGTGGAACAGCTCCGGCCATGCCTGCAGGGGATAAAGGCTGTCCAGGGTCAGTTGCAGGCCTTCAGAGAGTGCCCAGGCGTATTCCTCGCGGGGCGCAAAGTTCGGCGTATACAGGATGCGTGTCCGCTCCAGTCCCGGCACGACAGAGAACAGGTGTTGCACCTCTCCCGGCGAAACGCAGTCGAAGTCGATCCCGGCATCAGCGAGTATATTCAGCACGGCGGGGTTGAAGTTGGCTTTCATTGCATACAGCACCCGGCTAACGGATTTCAGGCTCAATACGCGGCGCGCAGCCGCAGCAATACTGTTGCCGTCATAGACGTATGCGTTCCCCTGACGCGCAGCTAGCTGCAACAATTCATCGCGTCGGGATTCCCACCAGGCCTGTTGCCGCCGCGGTGCCCTGGGCTCTGCGGTAAACAGTTGTTCCCAGCTGGGGCCGAACACCTGATCGTCGCCCGACGTCGTTATCATGCTCGCGTGCAGCTTTGCGATCAGCCTTGGCACCTGGTCTTCATCAATAACGAAACTGAAATTGAGATCGCTCGCACCCTGGGTGACCAGGTGAATTTTTTCCTCTTCGAAAACCGCGAGTGCCTGCGCCATCCGCGCAAGATTACTGCGCATGCGCCGTCCTACGAGGCTCACGACGGCACAATCCGCAATCGACCGCGCCCGACACAGTTTCTCCAGGTCGGCGAGCAACACGTCGCGCACGCCAGGCGGAAACATGCCATCGATCGTGTCTACCGACACCGTAACGTTGGATTCCGACGTGGACACCAGGTCGATGGACACTCCGTGGCGCGCGAACACGGAAAAAGCGTCCGCAAGAAATCCGACTTCGTGCCACATCGCCATGCCGTCCATCGAAATCAGGTTGACACCCTTGCGGGCGGATATGCCCTTTACCCGCGGAGCCGACTCCCGTGGTGCAGCGGAAACGACAGTCCCGGAAATCGAGGGTGCATGAAGGCAACGGATGAAAAGTGGAATGCCGGATCGACTCAACGGCGACAGGCAGCGGGGGTGCAACACCGTGCTGCCGGTGGACGCCAGCTCTCTGGCCTCGTCGTAGTGCAGATCGACCAGGAGTCTTGCTGACGGAAGTAGTTTCGGGTCGGCGGAGAACATACCGGGCACGTCTTTCCAGATCTCCAGCCGCCGGGCCTGAAGCTTGGCCGCAAGATAGGCGGCGGACGTGTCCGACCCTTCTCTCCCGAGCAGAATGGTGTCTCCGGTGGCATCGCGCGCTATGAAACCCTGGGTGAGCATGACTTCGCCCGCCGCCGCGAATCGGGCTTGCAACTGCGGATCCGCGTCGTAGCCGCAGGTCGCAGAAAGGTACCTCTGGGTCGGAGATCGTTGCATGCGGTTATCGCACCGCAACAGCTCACGGGCATCGATCCACCGGACATCCAGTCCCTGCCGACGGAGGAAGGCGGCGCCGATCTTGGATGCCATGAGCTCCCCCATGGAAAGTGCGGCTGCCTGAAGCTTCGGACTTGCCTCGCCGGCTTCCTCGATGCACGTCAGAATGCCCTTGAGTTCAACGAACAGGTCGCCAAGTAACGCGCCATCTGTCAAACCCAGGGACTCTGCGAGCGTTTCGTGGCGGGTCCGCAGTGCGTCCAGTTCCTTCGCGGCAACGCCTTTGACTGCGTCGTGCGCAATCTGGCTCAGCGCATTCGACACGCCCTGCAAAGCGGACTGAACCACTACCGGTCTGAGCCCGTCACGTAACCTTTTTCGCAACAGATTGCAGATCGTCTGCCAGTTTGCCGCTGAGGTCACACTGCTGCCGCCGAATTTCATGACTACCCATGGCGAGCACCCGATTTCGGGCCCGGTACCAAGGCTTTCACCTGAAGCGAACGTTGCTTCGGCCAATTCGACTGCGTCCACCGGTGTTGCCTCTCTGGCGAATCCGCCCTGTTACAAAAAAAAACCCGCTCGGATTATCCTCGCGGGTTGGATGGTGGCAGCCGGCTTTTGTTAGCCGTTTCTGCCGACCATTTCACCCGCGCACCTCTGGCGCGCCATTCGTTTTAAGCATTTTCGGGCTGCGATTCGGCAGCCACGGCACATAACGCGGGTGTAAGTCATTCTCAAGCCGGAAGTAAAACGGACCACGCCGTGCAGGTCAAGACCATTCTGCTTCAGATTTCCCAGTCGCGTGCGACTGTCACGGCACCGAGGGATGCAGACGACACTTCCGAGCGGTATTTCGCAAGCAGTCCTTTGCTGACGTCCGAATGAGGACGGACCCAACGGCTGCGCCGCCTGGCGAGGTCATCCGGCGACAGATCAACACTGAGTTGCCCGGTTGCCGCATCGATGGATATTTCGTCGCCTTCCTCGAGCAATGCGATAGGGCCGCCAACGGCCGCTTCGGGCGAGACATGCCCTACCACGAAGCCGTGACTGCCGCCGGAAAATCGCCCATCTGTTATCAACGCCACATCCTTGCCCAGACCTTTGCCCATGATTGCAGACGTCGGGCTCAGCATCTCCCGCATACCTGGCCCGCCTTTCGGGCCCTCATAGCGAATCACGATGACGTCACCGGCGCGGATCCTGCCACCGAGTATGGCCTGCAATGCCTCTTCCTCCGAGTGAAAGATTCGCGCGTGTCCGCGAAAGCTTACGCCTTCCTTGCCACTGATCTTGGCGACAGCACCGTCCGGCGCAAGGTTGCCATGGAGTATCACGAGGTGACTGTCGGCCTTTACCGGATCGTCAAAGCTGCGTATCACCTGCTGGCCGCCCGGGTAATCGGCGACCGATGCGAGGTTTTCGGCCACTGTGCGCCCCGTCACCGTAAGGCAGTCGCCGTGCAACAGGCCCTTGTCAAGCAAGCGCCTCATCAGTGGTTGTATGCCGCCGATGGCGATCAGCTCCGACATGAGGAACCGCCCGCTCGGCCTGACGTCTGCCAGCACGGGCACACGAGCGCCTATGCGGGTGAAGTCTTTGAGACCGAGTTTGACTCCGGCTTCATGCGCAATGGCAAGCAGATGCAAAACTGCATTGGTCGAGCCGCCCAGCGCAACGACAACGGTGATCGCGTTCTCGAATGCTCTTGGAGTAAGGATATCGGACGGCCTGATGTTGTTCCGCAGCAGATTGATAACTGCTTTGCCGGCGCGTTGACAGTCGTCGATCTTGCCCGGCGACTCGGCTTCCTGCGCCGAGCTGTTGGCCAGGCTCAGTCCCAAAGCTTCTATCGCAGAAGCCATAGTGTTGGCCGTGTACATCCCGCCACAGCTTCCCGGGCCGGGAATGGCCGTCTTCTCGATCTCGTACAGTTCGGACTCGCTGATCCGGCCGCCGGAGAGTGCACCGACTGCCTCGAACACGGATACGATATCGCGCCGATTCGCGCCCGGCCTGATCGTACCCCCGTAGACGAAAATGGACGGACGATTGAGCCGCGCCATCGCCATGACACAACCGGGCATGTTTTTGTCACAGCCGCCGATCGCAATCAGGGCATCGAAACCCTGTGCGCCGGCGACCGCTTCGATGGAATCCGCTATGACCTCTCGCGACACGAGTGAATAGCGCATGCCCGGTGTGCCCATCGATATGCCGTCGGATACGGTAATGGTGTTGAAGATCACCGCTTTGCCGCCGGCGCTGTCGGCACCGGCTGCGGCCTGCCTCGCGAGCGCATCGATATGCATGTTGCAGGGCGTAACCATGCTCCAGGTCGATGCAATGCCTACCTGTGGCCGGGAAAAATCGGCGTCACTGAACCCCACTGCGCGCAACATCGCCCGGCCGGGCGCGTGTTCAACGCCATCGACGACGACGCGTGAATAGCGCCGCAGGTCCTTCTCTTTCATTTTAACGCTCGTTTGGTCCTGGTCTGTGCAGGAACTGACTCAGGAATCGTCATCCCGGATCATAACCGCGATTCGCACGAAGATGTTGGCATTGTCGCTGTGATGCGCGGGATCAAGTTCGAGCATGAAGGCTTCGTCCGTCTCGACAACGGTATCCTGTACGAGAGGGATAAATATTCGTGCGGTTCTCTGGCCAGGTTCGAATCGCAGCGTGCCGACACCCGGAGCGAAATAGTCCTGCCCCTCGGTTGCCGTGACGTCCCGCACCACATAGGAAACTTCCAGACTACTGTTATCCGGCTTGAATCGCAGCACGTCGATCTGCACGGCCGGATCACTCTCCCGAACTGACACCTGGCTGACCGCAAACCCCACCGTATTCGGCATGAGCCCGGCTTCGAACCTGCGCTGATCATCGTCCATGAGATTCAACCTGAGATTGGCGAATGCCGTATCCGGATAATCAGCGTCTCGAAGCTGCAGCACGACCTCGCGATCCGGTTCACGCAGCGGGTCGGATGTCATGGCAATTGTGGTCCGGGTACGCGGCTCGCCGGATGCGAATTGAACCAGTCCGTCATCCTGCAGTGTGTACTGCCCCGATTCCCAGGGTGATCGATTGCCGCTGTAGCTGACTTCCTCGAGGCGCAATTTCAGCGGGGACAAGAGGTCGGCAGTGCGCACGAAATCGACAATCGCAGGGGCCGAATCCTCCGTAAGAGACAAGCCGCCATCGATCGATGGCGTGCCGGCTGCGCCGATCGTGACCACAAGATCCGGCGGCGGCAGCAGTGAAAAATCCACTTGCGGCTCTGCAGCCGCTGCAACAACTTCCAGTGCATCCGTATTACTCGGTGCCGGCTCGTTCGCAACGGCTGTGTCCGCAGCCTCCTCCGTTTCAGTCAATCCGGCCGATGGCTCAGCAACACTCACAGCTTCGGGTGCGGTTTCCGTCAGTGCCGGTTCCTTCGGCGCCGATGCGGAAACGACTGTTGCCTCCTCGACAGCAACGGGTTCCACGAAACCTACATCGGCGAACTGCGCGAGGAACCCGCTTTGTTGCAACGCCCAGACTGCGCCGGAGAGTACGGCCAGCACGACCGCGGCTGTTGCAAAACGTCTTGCGAAACCGGGCGTCGCGCCATCCACCAGTTCCGGAAGTGACTGAGTGTCGCTGGCGACCGGACTGCCGCCGTCCAGCGCATGCAGGAACTCGCCAACGGAGGCAAACCTCGCGACGCGCGAGTACGCCAGGGACTTCCTGAGTGCCGCCCATTGCGCCTGGCTGATTCCCTGCAGTCGCTGCGGTTCCATGCCGGCCTGTGCCGCTTCCGCCGCATTCCGTGGACCGAAGACCCGATAACCCGCCAGCAGCCGGTACAGGAGACAGCCAAGCGAAAAAACGTCGTCCGCCGGAACCGGGTCCTCTCCCGTCAATACCTGCATGCTGGAGTAGATTGGCGTGCCGGCTGTCAGCACACCGGGATCAAATTCCGGCGCACCCGCATTCTGTTTCTGTCGAACCCGTGCAACGCCGAAATCGAAAAGTTTTGCCTGCCCGGACGCCGTGATCATGATGTTTCCGGGTTTGACATCGGCATGTACCACGCCGCAACGATGCGCGTACTCGAGTGCCTGGCCGATCTGGCGAGCAATGTCGAATCCTGTGGCCGCATCGATCGCATTGTTGCGTGCATTGTCCAGTATGTCGGCCAGAGTGCGGCCGTCAAGCCATTCCATAACGATGAAATAGATGTCATCGTCGCGATCGAGATCGATGAATCGAACAATGTTCTGATGCGTCAGGAAGCGGCCCTTCGCGGCTTCCTGCTGAAGCGCGCGCAGTGCGTTTCCGTTGCGTGAAAGTTTTGGCGCCAGCACCTTGATTGCCACAAACGGATTCTCACTACCAGTCTCGGCCAGGCGGCGATCCAGCGCCTTGTAAACGTCTCCCATGCTGCCGCCAGCGACCTTTTCCTGGAGCAGAAAGCGATCGCGCAGTACGGAACCAACCTGCAGGCTTTCCTCTGCCGTCGTGGCCTGAAAGCTGTCCTCCGGGATTATGGTGGTGTCGCCAAACGGGTCCTGGGCGTGCTCGTCCCGGGATGAATCGCCGGGCTGTGTCTCGACATGCTCGCTTACTATGCGATTCAGTATTTGCTGGACCAGCTGATAGGTT
>CAYXKM010000068.1:0-6775 GCA_964465665.1 uncultured Woeseiaceae bacterium | reverse complement strand
CATGGCGAAAGACATCATCCGCTGCATCAATTACGTGGCCCGGGTAATCAACGCCGACCCCGTAACGGAGAATCGGCTGCGGCTCGTGTTTTTCCCCGACTACAATGTTTCGGCCATGGAACTTATTTGCCCGGCAGCCGACCTGTCGGCGCAGATTTCAACCGCCGGCAAGGAAGCGTCCGGCACCGGAAACATGAAGTTCATGATGAACGGAGCAATAACCATCGGTACGCTCGATGGTGCGAATGTTGAAATACTCGAGGCGGTCGGTTTTGACAACTTCTTCCTTTTCGGACTGACGGTCGAGCAGATTCAGGAATTGCATGGGCACTACGATCCGCGGGCCATTATCGACGCGGATCCGGACTTCAAGAGCGTTATGAAGCTGCTGGAAAAAGGGCATTTCAATCCTGCGGAACCTGGCATTCTGGATGGCGTCATCCAATCGCTGCAGCAACCGTCGGACCCGTGGATGACAGCCGCCGATTTCCGGGCGTTCGTCGACGCGCACCGCGCCGCGGAGGCGCGGTACACGGATGTCGACCGGTGGACGGAGATGAGCATACGGAACACCGCCGCATCCGGCCGATTCTCGACCGACCGGACCATCCGTGATTACAACGACGATATCTGGCGCCTGAAGAAAATCGAACTCAACGGCAAATGACCGGAAAAAAAAGACGGCCGAAATCTCCGGGACGGAAAATCAGCGACCGTATGACAAGCGGTCACACCGATACCCTGGGCGCAACCTTCGATGGCGAAGGCGTCAACTTCGCCATCTTTTCCGAACGTGCCGAGTCGGTCGTGTTGTGCCTGTTCGACGGCGATGGCCGCGAGTACGACAACATCGAGCTAGGTGATGTCACGGACGGCATCTGGCATGGCTACCTGCCCCGCTGCCAGCCGGGACAGCGCTACGGGTACCGTGTACACGGCCGATATGCCCGGGACCAGGGGCTGCGGTTCAACTCCTGCAAACTGCTGATCGACCCATACACAAAAGCGCTCGATGGCAACTTTGCCTGGTCTCCGCCCGTGTTCGACTTCACGAGACGTGGCGACGAATTCGTGCGGAATGACCGCGACAGTGCCCCGTTCGTGCCAAAAGGCGTGGTGACTGCGCCGGGTCAGGCTCGGCTACGAACCGGGCCGCAAACCCCATGGTCGCAGACCATCCTTTATGAAGCCAACGTACGCGGCTACACCATGCGCCATCCCGAAGTGCCCGAGCTGGACCGTGGCACGTTTCGTGGCATGAGGCATGCCTCGGTCCTCGCGTACCTGAAGTCGCTCGGGATCTCAAGTATCGAACTCTTGCCGGTGCAGGAGTTCATCGACGAGGAACAATTGGTCTCGCGTGGCTTGCGGAATTACTGGGGTTACAACAGCGTAAATTTTTTCACGCCGGCCGGGCGTTATTGCCGCGGCCGGCCCATCGATGAATTTCGCGACATGGTGAACGCGATTCATGACGCCGGTCTCGAAGTGATTCTGGATGTTGCGTTCAATCACACCGCGGAGAGCGATACCTTCGGGCCGACCGTTACCTTTCGTGGCATCGACAACCTATGCTATTACCGGACCGTGCCCGGCAATCCCGGTGAGTACGTCAACGACACCGGATGCGGCAATACTTTGAATGTCGATCATCCGCGCGTCCGCGAACTTGTCGTACAGTGCTTGCGATACTGGGCGACCGAGATGGGCATCGACGGTTTTCGTTTCGACCTTGCAACCGTGCTCGGCCGCACTGCCGAAGGCTACAGCGGCCAGCATGTGCTGTTGCAATGCGTTGAAAGTGATAGTGTTTTAGCCAAGGTCAAACTCATCGCGGAACCCTGGGACATCGGCCCGGGAGGCTACCAGCTCGGCCGTTTTTCCGCACGGTTCAGCGAATGGAACGACCGCTATCGCGACTCCGCGCGGCGTTTCTGGCGCGGCGACGCCGGCGAGGCCTCCGAGTTCGCGAAGCGCATTCACGGATCCGCCGACATTTTCGAATCCAGCGGCCGTGGGCCTCTTGCCAGCGTCAACTTCGTCACCACACATGACGGATTCACGCTTGCCGATCTGGTGAGTTACGAACATCGGCACAACGAAGCCAACGGTGAGGGCAATCGCGACGGCCACGCAGAGAATTTCAGCTGCAACTACGGCGTCGAGGGAGCATCGGATGACGCCGAAATCGTCGCGCTTCGCCGGCGCCAGCGGCTCAATTTCCTCGCTTCACTGGTGTTCTCCCAGGGCGTGCCGATGCTGCTGGCGGGCGATGAGTTCGGTAACTCCCAGCAAGGCAACAACAACGCCTACGCGCAGGACAATACGACAGGCTGGCTCGACTGGTCCAGCCTCGGGAAGGATCCGGAATTTCACCGACGTGTTCGAGAATTCATCTTACTGCGCAACGACACCTCGTTGCTGCGGCAGGACGGGTACCTGCACGGCCACGTCCGCAGCGGCGACGGCTGGAAGGACATCGAGTGGCGTCGCCCGGACGGCGAGCCGATGCGGGATGCAGACTGGCCGAATTGCACGGCGCTGATCCTGTTGTTGTCAGCGCACGAGCCCGGCGCGGCGATCGCGGCGATCGCGCTGCTGATCAACAGGTCCGCTGCATCGCGCGATTTCCGCCTGCCGAGTCCTGACTATGGCTACGACTGGCAAGTTGCGACAGGCAGTGCCGAAAAGCCGCCTGTTCAAATGCCGTCTGGACTGTGGCCGGTACCTGCCACGTCAATCAGCTGTGCCGTTCTCAAACCTCGGGTCACCCGACGCGGCGGTTAATGCGCCGGTTCCGGTTCGGCATTCAACAGGACGTTCGGCTTGAGGCCTGGCAGCGGATCGAAAGCCAGATCGAGTTCCTCGAGATCGGCAGCGGATTCCAGCGTCATCGACGCGAAGTCGTATAACCGCGTATCCAGCATGTGACTGCGCGTGACACGCTGCATCGACTTGAAAATACTGACGACCCGGTTAGGGGACTGCTTTTCCCATTCGGAGAGCATCTTCTTGATCTGCACGCGCTGCAGGTTGGCTTGCGACCCGCAAAGGTTGCAAGGGATGATCGGATAACCGCGGGCACGCGCGAACCGTGCGATATCCTTTTCGCGGCAATACACGAGAGGACGAATCACGATATTGCGGCGGTCGTCGCTGACGAGTTTCGGCGGCATGGTTTTCAGGCGCGAACCGTGAAACATGTTAAGGAACAGGGTTTCGACCAGGTCGTCCATGTGATGCCCGAGCGCAATCTTGCTGGCGCCAAGCTCCCCTGCGGTCCGGTACAGTATGCCGCGTCTCAGTCGCGAACACAGCGAACACAGGGTCTTGCCCGGCTTGATCTTGTCCATGACAACGCTGTAGGTATCTTCCGTCACTATCCGGTATTCGACTCCGAGCTTGTCGAGGTACTCGGGCAACACGTGCTCGGGAAAGCCCGGTTGCTTCTGGTCCAGGTTGACCGCGACAAGCTCGAAACGCACCGGCGCGCTGCGCTGCAATCCAAGCAGCATGTCCAGCAAGGTATAGGAATCCTTGCCGCCGGACAGGCAGACCATGATGCGATCGCCATCGTCTATCATGTGATAATCGGAGATCGCTTCGCCGGTCTTGCGGCGCAGCCGTTTCTGCAATCTGTTCAGTTGGTCTGTTTTCATGGGGGTGAATGGTACAGGGGCACTGAAGCGCATATCCAGAGGCGGGCACAGGACCCGAACCCCGGGGGCGCATCGGCTGTAGAATACCCTTGAAACACGCGGTTTATGGCCCAAGATCGTCCGCTGGCCTCTAAGTCCTGACGGAGTCAACGAATGTTGAAGCGCATTGCCCTTTTCCTCGCCACGAACCTGGCAGTCATCCTGGTTCTCAGCATCGTGCTGCGCCTGCTTGGCGTCGACCGGATCCTCGACGAGGCTGGCACAGGCCTGAATTACGAGGCACTCCTGATCATGTCCGCCGTCATTGGATTCGGCGGTTCGTTTATTTCGCTTGCCTTGTCCAAGTGGATGGCCAAGCGCGCGACCGGCGCCCGTGTCATCACAAACCCTGCGGACAGCACCGAATCCTGGCTGCTCAACACGGTACAGCGTCTGGCGCAGAATGCCGGCATCGACGTGCCCGAAGTAGCCGTCTACGACGCTCCCGACATGAACGCATTTGCGACAGGCGCAAGGCGCAACAACGCGCTGGTCGCAGTGAGCAGCGGACTCCTGCGCGGCATGAAACAGGATGAAGTGGAAGCCGTCCTGGCACACGAAATCTCGCACGTCGCCAATGGCGACATGGTTACGTTGACACTGATCCAGGGCGTCGTGAATACCTTTGTGATCTTCCTCTCGCGCATTGTCGGTCACATCATTGACCGCGTAGTACTGAAGAACGACCGAGGCTATGGTATCGGCTACTTCCTCTCTGTATTGGTCGCACAAGTGTTGCTCGGCATACTTGCCAGCATCATCGTCATGTGGGTCTCTCGCCATCGCGAGTTTCGCGCGGACGCAGGCTCCGCGAGCCTGGTCGGCAAGCAGCCGATGATCAATGCGCTGGCCCGGCTCGATCGCAGCCAGCCCGCCGCGCTTCCGCAAGCGCTGCAGGCGTTCGGCATATCCGGCAAGCGCGCCGGCAGCGGGCTGACCCGGCTGTTCCTCAGCCATCCGCCGATTGCCGAGAGAATCTCGGCCTTGCAGGCACTGAACTGAAGTCTCTGCCCCGGATGCAATAAGGGTTTTTACCTGCCAGCACCAGAAATTGCGCATAGGTGCAAGCGCTGCAGCCTGCTAGAATTCACTCAGCAATCCCGTTTGGAGCAGTCGATTTGGGCAGGCCATTGGTATTTTCGTGGACGATTGCGCGATCGCTGCCTGCCTTCATTGCCATTTCGCTGCTCGCCGGCTGCGGCAGCTTGCCGCCGATCTCTACGAGCGTCGATTACTGCTGCAAAGCACACATGCCGGGGCTGCGGACGTTCCGCATCGAGTTTTCGAACATGCCGGACTTCCTGAAACCGATGTTGCGGGACGAGGCCGCCATTGCGCTGCACGACAAGGGTATCGAGTACACGGAGGCGGATGCCCACGCCGTGTTGAAAATGACCTACGTGCACAACCCGATGCCGATGGAAGCACTCGAAAAAGCGCCGGACGGATTCTCGGAACCGCTGTCGCCCGACGGCGCAACGCGATTCATGGCGGAAGTGGAGATCGAACTTCGTGACGCCGTGACCAGTGAATTGATCTGGTCCGGCAGCATGGTGCGTGCTCACTATGTCCAGATGGGGTCCTATATGCATGACACCGTCGCGCGATCCGCCATGCGCGACGCTTTCACGACACTGTTTGCGGACTATCCGGTCGAGGATTGAACACTATGCGCTGGATCATCGTGGCCGACGAAGCGACAGCCGAGTTCTACGAGCAGGACAAGAAGTATTCACCGGTCCGAAAATCGTTCGAGTTGCACAATGAAACCGCGAGGAAGAAAGTCGATGACATCATCACCGACCACGGAGGTCGCAGTTTTGACAGCTTCGGCAAGGGCCGGCATACCATGGCGAAGGAAAAGTCGGGCCCAAAAAAGCAGAGTGCCGTCGTCTTCGCCCGATTGATTTCAGGGAAGATCACGGCGGCGTTGAACAGCGGTGACATTACCGAGTTCGGGGTGATTGCCGCGCCGAAGTTTCTCGGTATCCTGCGAAAATCCCTCGGCGGAGCCCACGGCTCCGAGCCTTGCCTCACAATCTCGAAGGAAGTGGTCGGTCAGGGCAATGCCGTCGTTGATCGCCTGCTGGCGGAGCTGTGACGCGTAGCAGCAACAAGGTGCCGCAACTGACTCCGGGATGCCGCTAGCCGGCCGCGGTCAGCCACATTGCGCACGTGAAAATCCTCTGCGCGCCCGACAGTTTCAAGGACTGCCTGCCGGCAAGTCGGGTCGCGGCGGCCATGCAACGCGGCATACGACGGGCGTTTCCGCAGGCGTTCATCGATACCTGCCCTGTCGCTGACGGCGGCGAAGGCACGGCCACGGTCCTGGCGGCGGCAACTGCCGCGCGGCCGCATGCCATCCCGGTCTGCGGACCACTGGGTGAGACCGTCATAGCGCATTTCCATCAGAGCGACAATCCACGGCTGGCCGTCCTCGATATGGCGTCCGCCGCCGGCCTTATGCTGATCGAACCCTCCCGGCGCAATGTCATGCGCTCCACCACCTACGGCGTCGG
The DNA here is from genome assembly GCA_964465665.1 of uncultured Woeseiaceae bacterium. Lineage (GTDB taxonomy): Bacteria > Pseudomonadota > Gammaproteobacteria > Steroidobacterales > Woeseiaceae > JAKEGN01. The sequence continues at coordinate 558 of CAYXKM010000068.1, read as the reverse complement.
TGAGCTGCTGCTGGCGGCCTGCGGATCAGGAGCACCGCGAATCATCATCGGAGTGGGCGGCAGTGCCAGCAACGATGGCGGTTGCGGCATGGCGCAGGCCATCGGAGTGCGATTCGCCAATGCCGAGGGGGCCAGCATTCCTGCACCGATGGGCGGCGAAGACCTCTTTTCGATTGCCGCCATCGACATCAGCGGCATCGATCCGCGCATCGCGGCCACCGAAATCATCGTTGGCTGCGATGTCGACAATCCCCTGTGCGGCGTACGCGGTGCAGCGTCGGTGTACGCCGCTCAGAAAGGCGCGACGGAGTCGCAGATCGCTGCCCTTGATCGCGGCCTGGCCAATCTCGCAATGGTCGCCAGGCGCGATCTCGGTATTGACATGACCGGCCCGCGCAGTGGCGCTGCCGGCGGCCTTGCGGCGGGCCTCCTTGCTTTTGCTTCTGCAAGACTCGAAGGCGGAATCGATATCGTACTCGATGCCGTGCATTTCGACGCCCGTGTGGAAAACTGCGATCTTTGCCTTACCGGCGAGGGCAAACTGGACAGCCAGTCTCT
>CAYXKM010000067.1:0-7635 GCA_964465665.1 uncultured Woeseiaceae bacterium | reverse complement strand
TATCGTTGGTGAACACTTCCAGCGACTGCGCCACTTCGCTGACTTCCTCGAAGCGGGCAATGTGATAAAGCGCCTCACCTTCGTTCACCAGGGGCATGTTGTTGCGCCCCACCAGGATACCGGCGGCCGGTGAGTGAATATTCACGTCATCGCCGCCAAAGGGGCTGGAGATACGGCCGATCAGGTCGTCTTTCTTGATCCAGGCCCCCAGCGCCACCAGCGGCAGGAAAACGCCATCGCGCTCGGCGCGCACCCAGCTTGAGGAACGGGCGATATAGGGCTCGCTGGGCACCTTGGCGCGGCGGGCGCCGGTCATGCCCAGGTGCTGGAGAATGTTGAGTACGCCTTTGACACCGGCACGAATGCAGGACTCGTCGAAACGCAGGGCTTCGCCGGCTTCGTAGGTGATCACCGGGATACCCTGGGCTTCCGCCACTTCCCGCAGGGTGCCCTCGCCCAGTACCGAGTTGATCACCACCGGCACGCCAAAGGCGTTGGCCATGGCGGCGGTGCCCTCGTTGGACAGGTCGGCGCGGATCTGCGGCAGGTTGGTGCGGTTCACCGCACCCGTGTGCAGGTCGATGCCGTAGTTCGATTGGGCGACGATCTCGGTCGCAACGAGGTTTGCGATACGGGCTGCGATCGAACCGGTTTCGCGGCCGGGAAAAGAGCGGTTCAGGTCCCTGCGATCGGGCAGGTAGCGCGACTGGTTAAGGAATCCGAACACATTGACGATAGGAATTGCCAGCAGGCATCCGTGCAACGATTTCGCCGGCACGCGTTTCAACAGGCGCTTGATGATCTCGACCCCGTTCAGCTCGTCCCCGTGCAGTGCCGAGGTGATGAAAAATGTCGGGCCGCTGTGTCGTCCGTTGACGACGTGGACCGGCATCGTGAGGCTGGTGTGGGTATAGAGATTGGCAAGCGGCAGATCCACGGTTGCCGATTTTCCGGCCGCAACATCGACACCGCCCACTCTGACTATCTTGTCTGACATGTTTTCGACATTATCCCGAAACCGCAGTCCGAAACCGCAAAATTGCTGGCGGCGAAATTTGTCGAAGCGTATCTTGATACGGACCACTCTGCCAAATCGATCTCGTCACGGCAGACCAATTCTGAACCGCACTTTCGCCGGCTGGCGCACGGAGACCAGCGAATGAACAACGAGGAAATGACGACATGGGAGCTGCTCAGGGAAACCCTGGAAACGGGGGACGAAGAGCAGCTGCGTGCAGTAATCGCGGATCTGCCGACCGCCGAAGCGACTCAGGCACTGCTGCACCTCGACCAGGATGAGCAAAAGGACATTCTCGTTGCCCTGGATCCGGCGGATGCAGCAGACCTGATCGAGGAGTACCCGGACCAGCCGGCACTGGACCTGATCGAAACTCTGTCCGTCGACGAAGCGGCGTCCATACTCGGTGAACTCGAGAGCGACGTGCAGGCCGACCTGCTGCAGGAAATCGATGCAGAGGACGTCGCCGCAATCCTGGCCAGCATGGAACCGTCCGCGGCCGCTGATGCGCGCGCGCTGGCACTGTATCCACCGGACACCGCCGGCGGCCTAATGCATCCGCAGGTGTTCCGCTTTTCGACTTCGTCCAGGGTTGCCGACGTGCTGGACCTCTTTATCTCCAGCGACGAGGATTTCGAACGTTATCGTGGGCACCATCCTTACGTGGTCGACGCAAAAGGCCGGCTGGTGGGCGTCATCTCCCTCCGCAACCTGCTGCTGTCAGCGAGGACCCGCCAGCTCACCGAGATAATGACGGCACCGATCAGCCTGAAAGCATCGGCCAGCATCGAGGACATCGAAAGCATATTCGACGAGGAGGATTTTCTCGGACTCCCGGTCGTCGACGACGACGGTGTGCTGATCGGCTCGATATCAAGAGCGGCACTGGCCGACGAGCTGCGCGATCGTGCCGGCATCGACCAGATGAAACAACAAGGTATTGTCGATGACGAGCTGAGATCGATGCCGCTTGCCGTGCGCACGCGGCGCAGGTTGTCCTGGCTCAGCGTGAACATACTGCTGAATATCATGGCGGCGAGTGTCATCGCCGTTTACGAAGACACGCTGGCCGCGGTGATTGCGCTTGCGGTGTTTCTGCCGATCGTCTCCGACATGAGCGGCTGCGCCGGTTTCCAGGCCGTTGCCGTCAGCATGCGCGAGCTGACGCTCGGGGTCATCAAGCCGAACGAGTTCCTCCGCGTATGGCGGAAAGAGGCCGGGGTCGGACTCATCAACGGTCTGGCGCTGGGCGTGTTGCTCGGCATCGCCGCCTGGTTGTGGAAAGGCAATCCCTGGCTCGGCTTGGTGGTCGGTTCCGCCTTGGCATTGAACTCGATCGTCGCGGTTTCGATAGGCGGCTGTATCCCGCTGCTCCTGAAGTACTTCAAGATCGACCCGGCAGTGGCTTCGGGACCGGTGCTGACCACCATCACCGACATGGTGGGTTTTTTCCTGGTCCTTAGCATTGCCGCGGCCGCAATGCCGTTGCTGATCTGAATCCAATCCCGGCCCAGGTATCTCCTGTGCCAGGCAAGTTCCGTCAGAGCGAGTCGAAGAAAGACTCCTGCTTTTTTCGCTGTTCTGCGGTCGGCATGCGCCCGATGGCGGCTGCCAGGTTGTCCTCCACGTGGCGGACCTTGGTCATGCCGGGAATGGCACAACTGACCGCCGGGTGTGACAGGACATACTTCAGCAGGAACTGTCCCCAGCTCGCGCAATCGATGTCGGCGGCCCACTCGGGCAACGTGGACTTCGCCAATTTTTCGAACACGTTGCCACCGCCGAAGGGCCGATTGACCATCACCGCCATGCCGCGATCGGCCGCCAGCGGCAGCAGGTACTCGGCGGAACTGCGCTGGTCCGCAAGCGAATAGTTGATCTGGATGAAATCCAGATCGTGCGCTTTCATGATTTTTTCCATCAGTTCGTACTGGTTCTCGCGCGATGTCGTAATGCCGACATAGCGTATGCGCCCGGCTGCTTTCCATTCGTGCATCTGCGGAATCGCGATCTCCCAGCCGATCAGGTTATGGCATTGCATGAGATCGATGGTGGGAAACCCGAGTCGCTCGATCGAACGATCCAGAGTGGCTGCATTGTCCTCGCGACGCTCCTGGTCGATTTTGGTCGCCATGAACAGATCGGCGCCGATATCGAGTTCATCGATGAGTTCGCCGAGCACGGTTTCCGAGCTGCGGTACTGCGGTGCCGTGTCAATGACAGTGCCGCCGAGTTCATGAAACCTCGCGAGCGAATCGCGCAACGGTTTGCGCAGTTCCAGGTCGTTGCCAACTCCGTATCGATTGGTGCCGACTCCGATCACAGGGATCGCTTCGCCGGATGACGGTATTGGCCGCTGTATGAGGCCGCCGCTTTCAGCGAGCGCATTCGAGCCGCTAACGGACGCAAGGACCGCACCCGCCAATCCCGCCTTGGTGAACTCGCGCCTCGAAACCGGCATGTGTCCTCTCCTGTTGTTGCTTGATGGAATGTTCGAAGCTTACCTTTTTGACTGCCGGGATTTCAAAAGTTTCCGATGGCAACGCCGGTTCGAAGCGGCTCCGGTTCCTAATCGCGCGTGCAGCGACTATTATTGTTCGCCTATCGTTCATCATACGTTGATCATACGGTCAGTCAGCGTCGTCAATTGCATTGCCAGGGATGACTCAAAGCGCAATTCGGCACAACAGGATACGGGGTGGATAAATGCCAGGTCTCTATTTTGAACAATTCTCGAAAGGCCAGACTTTCCAGCATCCGATCAGGCGCACGATAACGGAAGCCGACAACGTGTGGTTCAGCGCCCTGACGCACAATCCGGCGCCGTTGCATATCGATGCCGAGTATTGCAAGACCACGGAATTTGGCAAACCGCTGGTCAACAGTTGTCTCACGCTTGGCTTCATGGTCGGTATTTCGGTCGGAGACACGACTGCCGGCACGACGGTAGCCAATCTCGGCTGGGACGAAGTCCGGTTTCCGAAGCCGCTGTTTCATGGCGATACCATTCGCGTCGAGACCGAAGTTCTGGAGTTGCGCGAGAGCCGGTCACGCCCGGACAATGGAATCGTGGTTTTTGCACACCGGGCGTTCAACCAGCACGGGGTCCTCGTGGGCGAATGCAAACGATCGGCGCTGATGATGCGAAGGCCGCGATGAGCCGCAGCTTCCTGTTCGTGCCGGGCGACAGCGAACGCAAGCTCGCGAAAGCGGGTGATGCGAGTGCCGATGCACTGATCATCGATCTGGAGGATTCCGTTGCCGGCAGCGAGTTGCCGATGGCGCGAATCCGTACGCGCGAGTTCCTTGCTTCCGCGGGGAAACTCGAGTGCTGGGTACGCATCAACCCGCTGGACGGTGGCGAAGCGGGGAAAGACCTCGCCGGAATACTGACCGGTAAACCGGCCGGCATCGTGTTGCCGAAAGCCAGCGGAGCGGCGGATGTCGCAAAGCTCGGTCAGTTACTCGACGTGCTCGAGCACGAACACGGCATCGAGCCGGGCAGTACAGGGATACTGCCAATTGTGACCGAACGCCCCGATGCGATGTTTCGTCTGCACGAATATGCGGGCAGGACAGCGCGGCTCGCGGCACTGGCCTGGGGTGCGGAAGATCTCGCGGCGGCCATTGGTGCGTCCGCGAGTCGCGACGCGACCGGTCAATGGCTGCCGCCGTACCAGCTCGCCCGGTCCTTGTGCCTTTTCGCCGCGGCTGCAGCATCGGTGCCGGCCATCGATACGGTCTACACGGATTTCAAGGATCTCAAAGGTCTCGCAGCTTACGCCGCCGCGGCGCGGCGCGACGGTTTTCGCGGCATGCTGGCAATACATCCGGCACAGGTGCCGGTTATCAATGCGGCATTCATGCCGGACAGTCGCGAGATCGAGCACGCGCGAAAAATCGTGGCGTTGTTTGACCGCAATCCTAAAGCCGGCGCCTTAAGTCTCGATGGCCGGATGATCGACAGGCCCCATCTCATCCAGGCACGGAAGATCCTGCAGCTTGCGACGCCGGAGCCGGCAACAGATTGAAGTGCGACGGGAAGGAAAAATGGAAAAGATCTACAAGGTACCGGCGGATTTGGCAAAAAGAGCTTTTATCGATTCCGATCGTTACGAAACGCTCTACCGACAGTCCGTGGAAGATAATGCCGGATTCTGGGCCGGGCAGGCATCGCGCATCGACTGGATCAGGCCTTTCACAAAGGTCCGCGATGTTTCGTTTGCCAGGGATGACCTGCACATACGCTGGTTCTACGACGGGACGCTGAACGTCTGTTACAACTGCGTCGACCGGCACCTTGAAGAACGGGCAGACGAAGTTGCCATAGTCTGGGAAGGCGACGACCCGGCACGCGATCTGACATTGACCTACCGCGAATTGCATTCAAGGGTATGCCGGTTTGCCAATGCACTGAAAAAACTCGGCGCGAAAAAGGGCGACCGCATCACCATCTACATGCCGATGATTCCGGATACGGCGGTCGCCATGCTGGCTTGCGCGAGGATCGGCGCGATTCATTCGGTGGTGTTTGGCGGATTTTCTCCGGACGCGCTGGCCGGCAGGATAGAGGACTGCGGATCCACGATCGTCGTCACCACGGACGAGGGCGTGAGAGGCGGCAAAGTCATTCCGCTGAAGAGCAATGTCGATGTCGCGGCATCGCGCCCCGGCGTCAAGTCGCTGCAGAAAGTGCTGGTGGTCCGCCGTACCGGCGGCGCCATCGACTGGAACCCGGCGCGGGATTTCTGGCTGCACGAACTGGAATCGACGGTCGATGCGGATTGTCCCTGCGAAGAAATGGGCGCCGAAGATCCGCTGTTCATACTTTATACTTCCGGATCCACGGGCAAACCGAAGGGCGTACTGCATACGACCGGAGGCTACCTCGTTTACGTGTCGATGACGCATCAATACGTTTTCGATTACCGCCCGGGGGAGATTTTCTGGTGTACGGCGGACGTCGGTTGGGTCACGGGTCACAGCTATATTGTTTATGGCCCCCTGGCCAACGGTGCGACCACGTTGATTTTCGAAGGCGTGCCGAACTACCCGACAGTGTCGCGATTCTGGGAAGTCTGCGACAAACACCAGGTCAATATCTGTTACACCGCACCGACTGCGCTTCGCGCACTGATGCGCGAAGGCGACAAACCGGTCAAGCGCACATCGCGCAAGAGCCTGAGGTTGCTGGGGTCCGTGGGCGAACCGATCAATCCGGAAGCCTGGGAGTGGTATTACCATGTCGTCGGCGAGAGCCGCTGTCCAATCGTCGATACCTGGTGGCAGACGGAGACAGGCGGGATCCTCATCAGTCCCTTGCCCGGCGCCACGGCGCTCAAACCCGGTTCCGCCACCAAACCTCTGTTTGGCGTGCAACTGCAGATCGTCGGCAGCGAGGGAGACGTGCGTGAGGGAGAGGCGGTCGGAAACCTCGTTATCACCGACAGCTGGCCCGGCCAGATGCGTACCGTGTACGGCGATCACCAGCGATTTTTCGACACCTATTTTTCGGCATTTCCGGGCAAGTATTTCACCGGTGACGGCGTGCGCCGCGATGCGGACGGTTACTACTGGATAACCGGCCGGGTCGACGATGTGCTGAATGTCTCCGGCCATCGCATGGGCACCGCCGAAGTGGAAAGCGCGCTCGTCTCGCACAAGGACGTGGCGGAAGCGGCGGTCGTCGGTTACCCGCACGACATCAAGGGCCAGGGTATCTACGCCTACGTGACACTGATGGAGGGCGTTGCCGACAGCGATGCGCTCAAGAAGGAACTGGTGCAGTGGGTGCGGAAGGAAATCGGCGCGATCGCTGCGCCGGACCTGATTCAGTGGGCTCCCGGCCTGCCGAAGACACGCTCAGGCAAGATCATGCGTCGCATCCTGCGAAAAATTGCGGAGAACGAATACGCCAGTCTCGGCGATACGTCGACGCTTGCAGACCCCGGCGTCGTGCAGAGTCTGATCGAGAACCGGATGAACCGGTGACCGTGGTCGTCCGGCGCCAGGCGAAAGTCGCGCCGTTCAGTCGTCGGTGTCGATGCGATCGAGGCGCTTGTATTCGGCAATGTGTTTCTCGTACGCACGTACGAAGTCCTCGCCGAAGTGTTGCGGGAATTTGCCGGACCCCGGCTGCGTCATGATCGGATAGAGATCGCGATAGAGCTGCCAGTACTTGAGCGGATTCAGGATCCTGAACAGCGGGTTGCTCTGCAACGTACGGCTGAAATTCTGCTCGAGTTCATCCGGGTCGAACCGGTCTGAAAATTCGTGAAACGCCTCGGTCATGCCTTCGAGCATCGCGTCCTGGTGGAATTTGAGGTCGCGGCAGACTTCCTTGACGCTGTCCTGTGGTCCCAGGTACTCGCCCGCCCGCCCGACCAGCATTTGCTTCATCGAGTCTTTCTTGTTGGCGGACAGTTTCAACGGGTTGTTGTGTCGCGGCAGCACGGTGGTCTGATCCAGGCGGAACATGCTCTTCATGCTGGCACGACTGACCAGCAGGTCGGTAATACCGTTGACGAACTCCTGCAGCACCTTGCCGGCATTCTCCATGACCTCGATGGGATCGGTCGGGTCTTTTTCCTTACCGGTCGGGTCGGTCGCGCCGATGA
>CAYXKM010000066.1:0-2359 GCA_964465665.1 uncultured Woeseiaceae bacterium | reverse complement strand
GCAGTTGCCGGTCCGAGATGTAACGGTGCGACAGCGTTGCTGCAGCAACAATAGCCGGATCGGTAATCTCGACCCCGTGATGCACTTCGTAACGTTCTTTCAGGCCGCGTAGAATTGCAATCGTATCTTCGACCGTAGGCTCGTTCACCAGCACTTTCTGGAATCGACGCTCGAGAGCGGCATCCTTTTCCAGGTATTTGCGGTATTCATCGAGCGTCGTCGCGCCGACGCAATGCAGCTCGCCGCGCGCCAGCGCCGGTTTCAGCATGTTGCCGGCATCCATGGAGCCTTCTGCCTTTCCGGCACCGACCATGGTGTGCAACTCGTCGATGAACAGAATGATCTGGCCTTCCTGCTTGGCGAGATCGTTGAGTACGGCTTTCAGACGTTCCTCGAACTCGCCGCGGAATTTTGCGCCGGCAATGAGCGCACCCATGTCCAGCGACAGGATTCGCTTGTTGCGCAAGCCATCGGGAATTTCGTTGTTGACGATGCGCTGTGCCAGACCTTCGACGATTGCGGTCTTGCCGACGCCGGGTTCTCCAATGAGCACCGGATTGTTCTTCGTGCGTCGTTGCAGGATCTGTATCGTGCGGCGAATCTCGTCGTCGCGGCCCACGATCGGATCCAGCTTGCCCTGCTCCGCGCGCTCGGTCAGGTCGATCGTGTATTTCTCGAGCGCCTGGCGGGTGTCCTCCGCATTCGGATCATTCACCTGTTGTCCGCCGCGCAACGCGTCTACCGCTTTCTCGACCGCACCGCGCACGGCACCGGCCTGTTTCAGGATGGTGGCCAGAGGTGACTTGTCGTCAAGCGCCGCAAGTACGAACAGTTCGCTCGAGATGTATTGATCATTACGTTTTTGCGCGAGTTTGTCGGTCAGGTTCAGCAGCTTGGTGAGCTCGTTCCCGATGTGGATGTCGCCGCCGGTTCCCTCGACCTTCGGCAGCCGGTCGAGGGCGACGCCGAGCTGCGACCTCAACAGGTTTACATTGACACCGGACTTGGTCAGCAGCCCACGGACCGAACTGCCTTGTTGGTCCAGAAGTGCCACCATGACGTGCACCGGCTCGATGAACTGGTGATCCTGGCCCACGGCAAGCGACTGGGCCTCGGCCAGAGCCATCTGAAACTTGCTTGTCAGCTTGTCCATTCTCATATCGGGGACCCGGTCCGGTATTGTTCTACTGGGCAGGACATAGCGCCGGCCAGGCCTATTTCAAGGCGGATTGCGAAAAACGAAACTGCACATACGGCCGCATTCGCCGTCCCGGCGGTAGGAAAAGAAACGCTCCCGGTCCGCGAATGTGCAATAGCCGCCGCCATGGACCAGGCGCAGGCCGGCCCTGCAAAGCCGCTGTCGTGCCAGGCCGTAAAGGTCGGCCTGCCAGCGACCCCTGGCATTCGGCGCGAAATGCATACCGGCATCGGCCTCCCGGTCGCAGAACTGCTCACGCACTTCAGGACCGACCTCGAACGATGCCTGGGATATGGCCGGGCCGAGCCAGGCAAGGATTTGCCCGGGTGGGGCCGCCATGGCGTTCACAGCGGCTTCGAGAACCCCGTTCAGGAGACCGCGCCAGCCGGCATGCGCCGCGGCAACCTCATCGTCGTCCAGCGATGCGAACAGGACCGGCAGGCAATCCGCAGTCAGTACGGCGCAGACCGTACCGGGTTTGCGGCCGAGTACGGCGTCCGCCTGCGGCGGGTCACCATGGCCTTCCGGATCGATGACTGCGCGCGTTCCATGAACCTGGCTGAGCCAGATCGGCTCCCTCGGCAATCTGCAGTATTCCATGAAGCGGCGGCGGTTTTCGGAAACGTTGCGGCTCGCATCGCCGACATGCGCGCCAAGATTCAGCGAACTGTAGCGGCCGACACTGACACCACCGGAACGTACGGTGGTTCCGGCGACGACGCCCACAGGCGCAGGCCAATCGGCTTTGAGCCAAAATCCCATCACGCTCTTCCCGCCGCCGACGAGCGGCGCAGCACATCGAGCAAGTGCAGAAAATCGGCCGGCGGGTCGACGCTGACATCGACCGGCAGTCCGGTACGCGGATGCAGAAAATACAAGCGATGCGCGTGCAATGCCTGGCGACGAAATTGCCGCAAGGTATCGACAAGCTCCGCGCCGGCGCCGGCAGGCAACGCGAGGCGCCCGCCGTAAGTGGCATCGCCGGCGAGCGGATGGCGCCGGTGTGCCAGGTGCACGCGAATCTGGTGCGTCCGGCCGGTCTCGAGTTCGACGGCTATGTACGTGTGGTCGGCAAATCGTTCGATAACCCTGTAATGCGTGATCGCCGGCCTCCCGTCGTCGCGTACCGTCATTTTCTTTCGGTCGAACGGGTGGCGCCCT
>CAYXKM010000065.1:0-4929 GCA_964465665.1 uncultured Woeseiaceae bacterium | reverse complement strand
CCCGCGGGATCGCCTGAAACTCGAGCAGGGCAACGGCAGTACCGAAGACCTGACCGCGCGCATCATCGACATGGTTGCGCCGATCGGCAAAGGCCAGCGAGGTCTGATCGTATCGCCGCCGAAAGCCGGCAAAACGATGTTGTTGCAAAACATTGCGTCATCGATTTCTGCGAACAACCCGGACGTGGACCTGATCGTGCTGCTGATCGACGAACGCCCGGAAGAAGTGACCGAGATGGCGCGCACGGTTCGCGGCGAAGTGGTTTCCTCGACCTTCGATGAACCGGCAAGCCGACACGTGCAAGTCGCAGAAATGGTGATCGAGAAAGCCAAACGGCTGACGGAACACAAACGCGACGTCGTCATTCTCCTCGATTCGATTACGCGTCTCGCGCGCGCTTACAACACGGTCGTGCCGTCGTCAGGCAAAGTGTTGACCGGCGGCGTGGATGCGAATGCGCTGCACCGGCCGAAACGGTTCTTTGGCGCGGCAAGAAACATCGAGGAAGGCGGCAGCCTGACGATCCTGGCGACAGCCCTGGTCGATACCGGTTCAAAGATGGACGAAGTGATCTACGAGGAATTCAAAGGCACCGGCAATATGGAAATCCACCTGGATCGCCGTATTTCCGAGAAACGTGTTTTCCCGGCGATCAACATCAATCGCTCCGGCACGCGCAAGGAAGAACTGCTGACCCAGCCGGACGAGCTGCAGAAAATGTGGGTGCTGCGCAAAGTGCTGCACCCCATGGATGAGCTAGCTGCGATCGAGTTCCTGTTGAACAAGTTGCAGGACACCAAGACAAACGTGGAATTCTTCGAGGCGATGAAGCGCTAGCGACAAAGAGCCTCCGTCAACACCGCGTCGCCTGCAATGCAGGCTCCTACAATGGTATTTTTCGTAATGCGGTGCCACCGTGTCGTGGGCTTGCCCCTGTAGGAGCCTGCATTGCAGGCGACGCGGTGTTGAACCAACCGGGATCCTCTGCGACCTGTCTTTACGCGCCGCCGTGCACTTCTTCGGGCACCTCTGCGTCGCGGCACGCCGCCGGCAGGTGGTTTTCCGCCAGTGTCCCGCTGCAGACCCACTCGAGCGTCCCCTGGCTGTCGACAACGGGTTCGAGAAACAGCTGCCCGCCCTCGGGTACGAACTCTTCGAAATAGCTGACCACGACGATGCCGCTGCCCGGCATCACCGTGATCGACTTCGTGTACTCGCCGGAGAGGTTTTCACCAAGCGTTGCTGCCACTGATGGCGGCGGAAAATCGCCGTCCGCAGCGTAGTACGCGGCCACTTCATCCTGCGCCTGCAGGGCCAGGTTGTAGCCTTCCATGGCCTGTGCCCGCACGGTGTAGTCCTGATAGGCCGGGATCGCGACGGCCGCCACGATGCCAGCCGCAACCAGCGCGCCGCCGCCACCGGCAAACAAAGCCTCGGCCGGGTTGCTCTCGAACGTCATCGACGCCGATACGTACGGATCGCCGAGATCGACCTTGAATCCGAGGACTCCCTGGGTCGCGAGCGACAACTGGTTTGCCGTCGGCATGCGCCAGACATCGATCTCGGCGCCGCTCAGATCGGACAGGAACTGCAGCAGCTCGATGTAAATGTAGTACAGACGCATCGGCAGTTTCCGGCTTGTGCCGGCAAGCAACAGAACGGAATCGGTCGCGTCGATCCGTTGCTGTTCGTCAAGCCACCGGTCGATGCGCGTGTCGGCGCCTTTGCTTACGCGATCGATGAGCGGTTGCGGCACGCTTGCGACGTACAGGAAGTCGCCGTCCTGCACCCAGTAGACGTGACTCCGCTGGCGCATGAGAATTTCGGCCGCAGGACCCATTTCACCGGCAGCTTCCGCGTCCATCGTGGCGAGGTCGCCCGGCATGCTCCAGTGGTAAAAAGTTTTGCCGTGCGCGCGGTGACTGTCCGGGGCAATGCCGCTAGCGGCTGCCAATGCGTCCATCAGGCGGTCGAACAGCGCCTGGTCACGCAGGCGTATGGCCGCGTAATCCCCGGCGGCATCGAAGATGCCGACCACCTCCGGCCCGAGCGCAGAAAAAAGTTCCTCGATGCTGATGCCGGTATCCGCTTTGAGGTCGTCTTTCAGTTTCTGCCATTCGTCGCGGTCCTCCTGCTCCATCGTTTCGAGGAACAGGGACTCGATCCGGGTCAGCTCTTCTGCTGTCGGCAGCGACAGCAGGGCGATGAGGTCGGGTTTGCCTACCGATGTGACCTCGAGCTCGTTGGCAACGAACGGCAGGAACTGGCGGTTTCCGTCCGGTGCTACATCCAGCACGATCCCGAGGCGGCCCTTGGAGTCCGCGACGCCGAGGCCTATTCCTGCGGCGCGTACCTTGTCGAGACCGATGGCCTGCAACCGCGCGAGATTCTCCGGCGCCATGAACAACGTTGCGACCGGCAAGGTCTTCTCAGCATCGATCCACAGGAACCAGCCCTGGCCGCTCTGATCGAGCTGTTGTTCGATCGCTGCCATACGGGTGTTCGCGCCGGCGACGAGCGTTGTCAACAGCGTGCCGAATGTCTCGGCCGTTACCGCAGGACCGGAATGGATCAGCAACAGGCCGGATCGTGCTTCGAACTGCAGAAAGGCCGGTGCGGGAAGCCCTGTGAGCTGGCTACGCCCGTCGGCATCGAGTGGTGCCGCCAGCGCCACGGTGGGTTCGTTCGCGGCAAATTCGCCAATCGCGGCTTCGAGCGCTTCATCGGAGTCGAGTCCGATGTGCATGGCCAGCAATACCGAAGGAGCGGGTGCGGCGAAGAAAGCCAGTTCCAGCGGCGATTCCAGGTGGCCGACGAGAAAACGGATGCGCGCATCGTCGAGATCCGGTATCAAGGGCAGCACGTTACCGAGCACGCCCTGCTGAATCTTTCTCACGTTTTCCATGTTGACCGGGCTGCGCATGGCACCGTCCAGCGCATTTCCTTTTGGCGTGGCCATGAGGCCGAGCGGGTGCGGAATACGTTTGTACGCCAGCGTATCTGCGGGCAGTCGTTCGTTCAGCCAGGCACCGCGTATCGGCGGATCGCCTGCCGGTGCAGCAAGAGCCCTGTGGCTGCTCGACATAATCACCATTGCGACGATCAGTGTCGTCATGGCATGAACGTATCGGGATCTGTTCATTGTTAGATTCCTGGTTGGGCCCGCTAAAGCGCGCGATAGTAGCTGTTCAGGCATAATCTTGCGACTTCTGGTCATGCAGTTGCACGCTTGCATCGGTCATGCTCCGTTCCGGATGAAATCCGCCGGCCGGATCTCGCCCCGGCCACCAAAGTGCATCGCTTCAACAGGTATCGAGGGTTTCGAATGTCAGCCAGTCTCAAGAAAACCGGCAAGTCGACCATCGGCCGGCATCCGGAACGCGGCTCGTACGACCGTGCGGCGGCACACGCGATTCTCGATGAAGCGCTGGTCGCGCACGTGGGATTCGATACGGACGACGGCGTCGTTGTAGTTCCCATGACCTACGCGAGGATCGATGACGAGATCTTTCTTCACGGCGCGGCCGCGAGCCGCTGGCTCAGCAGCTTTGGCGACGGCCGCGATGTCAGCTTTTGCGTCACGTTGCTCGACGGACTGGTGTTGGCGCGATCGGCGTTTGCGCATTCGATGAATTACCGATCCGTCGTCGTATTCGGCCGCGCGGTTACCGTCAAAGACGATGCACGCAAGGCCGTTGCATTCCGTGCCTTGCTCGATCATCTTCTGCCGGGCCGCTGGGAAGACTGCCGACAACCGAATCGCAAGGAAATCGACGCAACCACGGTACTCTCGCTGCAGCTCGACGAAGCCAGTGTGAAAGTGCGCTCGGGCCCGCCGAAGGACGCGGCGAAAGACACGGCGCTCGACTACTGGGCCGGTGTCATACCGCTTAAGCTTCAGGCGGGCGTGCCGATTCCAGATATTGCGAACGCAGGCGGCGCCGAATGCGACATCCCTTCATATGCGGGCAATTACGCAAGACGCCGTCGATAACGAAATTGGTGCCGCGAGCAACGGCCAAGCCTGTCAGGCAACGCTCAACCTTTCGGGCCGGCATCCCTGCCGTATATCTCCGCCGTTCCATTTGACGCATATCACCATTTGTGGTCTATTAAATTCAGGAACTTGCGGGGTAATCCATCATTATATCCAGCACTTTGCCGCAATTTAAATGCCGCGTATCGCCGCCTACATATAGTTAGGTTGCCATTGAGAGTGCAATATGAAGCGGCGGATTACCCTTTCCCTTTTTGCAGTGGTTCTTCTTTCGTCCTGTGCGCGCACATTAAATGTGCTTGATGATGTTCAGAAGGGGCAAGGCGAGATTCAAGCAATAGAGTCTGTACGTGCCACGCCGACATGGATATTCGAAAACGAAAAAACAAAGTACGTTGTATATGGTTTTATCGCCACGTTTCTTGATATGTACGATAACACCATTACGTATTACTTTGTGAAACTACAGGATGGTAAAGTTGTGGATAAAGGCATGGTTGGCAAGAGAGAAAGGGACGAGATAAAAATGATTGACCCTAAATTCGACACCAATAGGCTAATACGGCAACCTAACAATGCGGCTCAACCAGGACGCTCCTAACGTCGCGCCTGTTAGCCGCAACGTTAGGCGGCGCGAGAGATTGGGGGAAGGGCATGGGGGAATCCGCAAAGAGTGTTGGCCGGATCATTGGCATACTGCTGCTTGCCCAGGTTTTCGTCGCTTTCCTCGCACAGTTCGTGTTGTTGGCCCGCGTAAGCGCACCGCCGGGCATTCTGCTCAATGCGGCGGGAAGTTCCCTGCAGGTGAGGGTGTCGGTGTTGCTCTGGTTTGTCGCCAGCGCGCTGACGCTCGCAGTGGCGCTGGCGATACTACCCGTCGTTCGTCAGTACAGCGAGCGGATGGCCCTGTTGTATCTCGCCCTAAGTGTGC
>CAYXKM010000064.1:0-11058 GCA_964465665.1 uncultured Woeseiaceae bacterium | reverse complement strand
ATCCCGGCCACGTGCTGGTGAAGAAGCACATACGCGCCGGCGGCCAGGCCTTTGTCCTCGAGGAAGGCATGAACGGCCATATGATCGCGATTTATGACAAGGAACGCCACATTCCATTGCTGTGGACGCACTTGATACCGGCAACGATCGAGGGACGCGCGATGCACAACGTGCAAAACGCGATGTTTGCGGCCGCGCTCGCCTACAACCTGAAGATCAGTCTCGAAGACATCCGCCACGGCCTGCGCACTTTTGATGCAACGTTCTTCCAGGCGCCGGGCCGAACCAATATTTTCGACGAGCACCCGTTCAAGGTCATCCTCGATTACGCGCATAACCCGGCGGCCGTTCGTGCGATGTGCAACCTGGTGGATCGATTCGATGTCGAAAGCCGGCGTATCGTGGTGCTGGCGGCACCCGGGGATCGTCGCGACGAGGATATTCGCGATATTGCCGACATCGCTGCCGGTCATTTCGATCATTACATCTGTCGCTGTGACGACAACCGACGTGGCCGCGGGCCGGATGAAGTTGCCTTGATGCTGAAAAACCGCCTGCTTGAAAAGGGTGTGTCAGCGAGTGCGATCGAGGTCATTCCCAGTGAACAGGAAGCGACCGCACGCGCACTGGAGATGGCCGAGTCCGGCGACCTGCTGCTGGTATTAGCAGACAACATCAAGCGCACATGGAAGCAGATCATCTACTTCAATTCCGGCGCCAAGGCCGATGTGCCGGCCAAGAAGCAGGCATCGGCGATTTCACTGCCCGATTCGCAGTCTTTTGAACTTGACGACAGCCTGGAACTGATCAGCGACGAACGAGGTGTCCGGATCGCTCGCGAAGAGGGCGATTGACCGGGTATTGTCGCGCATGGAATTCCTCGACGCACGCAGGCTGACCGGCCCGAATCTTTTCGGGCCCCGGCCGGGCGCCATACTTGACGTCCGCTGCCGGTCGGACGAAGCGCCTGCGCTGCTCGATTGCTGGGACAGGCATCTGAAACGCCTGCTGGACGTGCTGGTCTGGGAAGGCGCGCCTTCCCAGCATCGGCAATTCATTGGCGGCGTAAGCCTGGTTCTCCCGGCCCGCATCGATGCGTTGTACAGCGCATCGGCGGTCACCGAGTGGGCGTTTGCTTTGTGTGCGGCCGATCTGAACGGCAGCGAAGCTCCGGATTTCGATACCACGCTCGCTGCAACGAAACAGTCAATCGAAGCGGAAGCCAATCAGGCATTGCTTGTGCTGGAGGAAGCCGCCAATGCCCGCGGCATCGCTTTCCTGTGGGACGATGACGAAGTATCTCTCGGTCACGGTCGGTATTCGCAATGCTGGCCGATGGAAGCGCTGCCGTCGCCCGAGTCGCTGAACTGGGCTGATTACCGGCAGATTCCGCTCGGGCTGGTCACCGGAACCAACGGCAAGACCACGACCGTCCGGCTCGCCGCTCACATCCTGCGAGGCACGGGAAAGAATGTCGGTATGAGCTCCACCGAATCGATCTCCGTCAATGACGATGTCGTGGAACGAGGGGACTGGTCTGGCCCGGGCGGTGCGCGTGCCGTGTTGCGCCACACCGATGTGGAGGTCGCGGTTCTCGAATCCGCTCGCGGCGGGTTGCTGCGGCGCGGGCTTGCCCTGGCCGATGCCGATGTCGCGCTGATCACCAACATCGCGGAGGATCATTTCGGCGATTTCGCCTCGCAAAGCCTCGAGGAGTTGCTCGACATCAAATGGATCGTGAGCCATGCCGTAGCGAAACACGGCACCCTGGTCCTGAATGCCGACGACGCGATGCTTGCTGCGCGTTCGAAAATGCATGCCGGGCGCATCGACTGGTTCAGTATGGACGCCGACAATTCACTGCTTGCACATCATACGGCAACCGGCGGCCGCGCTTTGGTACTGTCCGGCGGGGAGCTGGTTATGCTCGACTCAGGGAAGCGCGAGGTCATCGTCCGCGTCTGTGACGTTCCGATCACGCTGCAAGGCGCCGCCGGCCACAACATTGCCAACGCGCTCGCGGCTGCGGCTGTGGCGCTGCGCCTCGGTGCTACGATGGACCAGGTCCGCGCGGGCCTCACCAGCATGTCGCCGCTGAAAAATCCCGGACGCAGCAACCTCTATGAGGTGCGGGGGTTCAAGGTGCTTGTCGATTTCGCACACAATCCACATGCGATGCGCGCACTGTTCGGCATTGCCCGTTCGCTGCCGGCGAAGCGCCGCATCCTGTGCTTCGGTCAGGCCGGCGATCGGACCGAAGAGCAGATCCGCGATCTGGCGCGCAGCGCCTGGTCAATTGGTCTCGATCGAATCGTCATTTCCGAACTGGCGGTGTATGCGCGCGGCAGGGCACCCGGTGTCGTGCATTCCATTCTTCGCGACGAGCTGCAGCGCAGCGGCGCGCGCAGTGACCAGATATTGTATTTCGAAAAGGAATCGGATTCGTTCGACGCGGCCTTGCAATGGGCACGTCCGGGCGACCTGGTTATCCTGCTCGCTTTGGGCGGCAATGCGCAGGTACACGCGAAACTGAACGCGCTGGCCACTGGTTGATCACTGCATCTCCGGTCCCGGGCAAATGCTCACCCTCGTGGTTTCTGATCGCTTCAACGGACTCCGGCAATATAGTCAGCCCGGCGCCACCCGTGTCCGCCTGCACAGATGGCGGGTTGAGCCGTCGTCAGAATCGAGAAGCAGTCAGCGTCACATCCGCAAGTGACCACATGTGACCGAACATGGCCTCCTCCGCACTTGCATCCTTGCCCTGTGCCTTGAGGCTCTGGATCAGGCCGAACATGGCCCAGCCATTGTGCGGATAGATTTCGAGGTCGCGGCGATAGACCGTCTCGGCCGCTACTGCATTGCCCGCTGCGAGAAGTGCTTTGCCGAGCGTATGGCGGGTCGGGTAATACCAGAACGGCGGTTCCGTGTACGGTAACTTATCCTGCACGGCAACGGCGGTTTCGAAGTGCGAAACGGCCGTGTCGTAATTTTTTTCGGCCATCGCTATTTCGCCCTGCGCCAGTTCGTCGGCAATCTCCAGCAATATCGTTGCGGGGTACAATAAGGTGTCGAGGAACACCACATCGGTAGCCTGCCGCAGCGGTACCAGCGCCGCGTGCTCAAGCCGGGCGGATTCGAGGTCGCCCTTGCCTGCAAATGCCGTCGCCCGCGCGTAGTGCCAGATCGCGTTCGAGTACTCCAGGTTTTCGGCCGGTCTGGGTGCGGCGATGATCTCGTCCCAGCGGCCGAACTGCACCAGCGCGAGCAGCGGAATGGTGTGGAAGAATTCGACACCGGGGAATTCCTCGATCATTTCCAGCCGAACATTCGCCGCAACCCGTCTCGCCGCTTCGATGGCAATGGCGCTTCGGCCCTCCATGCTGGAAGCCGCCCACAGGAAGTGAATGTTGTGCGGATAGTACATGGCCGGGTAAAAGCCCTGGGCGTTGCACGCAGCGATGTAGGCCTCGTCGATGGCAGCCGCGCGGATGTTGGCTTCTGACGCATCGTTATAGCGGCCAACGCGCCAGTAAATATGTGCTGGCATGTGCACGAGGTGGCCGGCGCCGGGTACCAGATTTGCAAGCGTGTCTGCAGGACCTTCGGCACGCTGCGGACTCGATGAAGCTTCGACCGCGTGTATATACAGATGAATTGCCATCGGGTGTGCCGGCGTGCGGCCAAGCACGGTTTCGAGAGCTGCGATCGCTTCGGCCGCCAGCGGTTTCGGGTTCTCCCCATCCAGCCAGTAGTCCCACGGCATGGTGTTCATGATGGCTTCGGCGAACAGCGAAGAGGCGTCGTCGTCATCCGGGTACTTCGCCGAAAGCGCGCGCATCGCGTCGACGTAAGCGAGATCCAGCGGCTCGCGCGGCGTCGACGGATCGCCGTTGTAGCGCGCAGCCATAGCGTCGATGTAGTCGCGTTCCCTTTCGTTGGCACCGTCCTTCAGCGAAATGGCCTTTTGAATGGCGGCGTAAGCAGTCCGGCGGTCATCGTCCAACATCACCGCCTTGCCATTGCTTGTGACGTTGATGTTGGGGCCGAGCGCCAGGGCTTCGCCCCAGTAGCACATGGCGCAGGTTGGGTCGAGTTTTTGCGCGGCGCGAAAGGAACGCACCGATTCCGCATGATTGAATGCGAAGTCGATCACCAGGCCCTGGTCGAAATAGCGTTGCGCAGCCGGGTCGGCGGTCGTGATCGGATGATGATGATTGCCCATGCCGTCGAACAGCGGCGCGCCCGCACGCGTGGCAAGTTCGAGCGGCGATTCGGCGGCTTTTTCACGGCTGCAGGCGGACAGGGCAACGGCTAACGCCAGTGTGACAAAGAAATAATTGCGTCGTGTATTCATATCGGACCCCCGGGTGCCGGCCTTTGCGGCCGGTAGCGCGATTATTTGTTGCTGCAGATTGTAGCCAATGCCGCAGATTCAGCGACCGGCTCTCTCGGTACTGTGCTGCAGTACCGCCGAGAGCCAGGCTCTCATTAAATTCGATCATTCGGATGCGGTCAACCCGAGGAACGAAATAATCAACTCGGCCGTCGGCGGTGTGCTTTGCGGTGACAGAATGTCTCCGACCAGCACATGCTGTGCCGGATCCGCCGAGTCTCGAATTTCGACGAGTTCATTGCGCGGCGCATCGATGCGCCGCAACGCCCCGACCGTCGCCGCCGGATCGATGACGGCATCGGCCGCTGAGTAAAGTGTCAACAGCTCTGCATCGAGAGCGAGCGGCAAAAGGTTGTTCGTATATCGAACGAGCCGCATCATTTCCACCAGGGCAGCTACCGGGTAATTGGTTGCCCAGTAGCGGCCCTGAATTTCATTTTGCGGTGTCCAGGTTCGTGTCTTTCCCAGCGTCAGCCGCGCAAACTGTGGTCCGCCCGGCCAGATCAGCTTGCCGGCATTCGGATCCCGCGGTGAAAAGTTCGGCGAAATCATGACGATGGCGGCCACGTTGCGCATTTCCTCGCGGCCCGACATGGCCAAAGCCAGCGTCGCGCCGGTCGAGGTGGCGATGATGACGATGCGCCGGCCTAACGCCGCTCCGACAGCAAGTGCTTCGGCTGCATCCGCCAGCCAGTCTTCGGCCGATACACCCGCGAGCGCCCCCACCTGCAATCCATGGCCGCTCAGACGGGTTTCGAACAGGTTGGCCCCGAGACGGGTTGCAACGAGTTCGGGCACCGGCGCGATTTCCTGTCGCGACGCGGAAAAACCGTGGATGTACACCACCGCGTAATCGGTGCAGGTGCGAGCCTCCGCATCTGCCCAGCGTATGCGTTTTTCGGTGTCGGGGATGATTGGAATGTGCCGGTGGACAGCGGCTTCGCTCTGCGCCAGCCATTTATCAAGGTCGCTGTCCGGGATCACGGCCGGCACGTTGTTCTGCAGTGGCTTCGGTGCAGTGACCAGAGCGGCGACCGTGACCGCAAGAATCACGACAGACAGAATATAGGCTATGCGTCGCATGTGCACTGATAGTGGCGCAATTAATCGATCGCAGTTCGATCCACGGCAGCTTACGTTTGTTCCAGCATGAGAACGATGTCGCGTTGCTTGGAATTTACCGGAAAAATCGACAGGCGACTGCCGCGCCTGTTGAGCGTGAAATCGGCAAGCCCGGGATGCTGTTTCATTTCCGCCAGTGTGACGATCCGGTCAAACTTTCGTACGAACTCTATATCGATCGCCAACCAGCGGGGGTCGTCCTTGCTGCTTTTACCGTCGAAGTAAGGTGATGCCGGATCGAATTGCAATGGATCGGGGCGGGCGCTACCCGAAATTCTTGCCAGGCCGACGGCTCCGGGCTCTTTGCAGCTCGAGTGATAGAAAATGACCTCGTCGCCGACCTTCATGTCGTCGCGGATCATGTTTCGCACCTGGTAATTGCGTATCCCGGTCCAGGGTTCGATCCGGTCACGCGATAGATCGTCGATCCCGTACGCATCCGGTTCCGATTTGAAAAGCCAGCAGGCCAACGAGCGTCCTCCATGCATTGCGTATCCGACGCGCCGCGAGTTTAGCACGCGTGAATTGCGCCACGGCTGTTCTCAGGCTGTTTAAAGAGCGTCTGGCGCATGCCGTACAGGTCTCTGCCGGCTATTTTCGCTGTGCTAACATTGGACCGCCTCGTGCCTCGGCCGATCACATCGGGCAAGGGCCGAACACGGGGCCAGCCGTTTTTTTCGGGAGCACAACGTTGGGTAATCTGCTTGCCAGCATTTTCGGTGCATCTCCGGTTCAGCCACTCGAAAAGCACGTTGACATTGCTTATCAGGCCACGAAATTGCTGATACCGTTTTTCGACGCGGTGATCGCTGATGACTGGGACAAAGCCGTCGAGATTCGAGCTCGGATCGTTGCTTACGAGAACGAGGCGGATGATCTCAAGAAGCAGATACGCCTGGGGTTGCCCAAGAGTCTGTTCATGCCGGTGCCGCGGGAGGACCTGCTCGAATTGCTGCTGGTCCAGGACAAGATAGCGAATCGTGCAAAGGACGTGTCCGGCCTCGTGCTCGGGCGCAGGATGGAGATCCCCGCTGTCATGGCCGAGGACTTCAAGAGCTTTATCCGGCGCACCGTGGATGCGGCCAAGCAGGCGCGCAAAAGTGTGCGTGAACTCGACGAACTTTATGCCACCGGGTTTCGCGGAGCCGAAGTCTCGCTGGTGTCGAACATGATCGAGGAACTGGATCGCATCGAAACGGAAACGGATGAGCTGCAGGTGCGTGTGCGCGCATCGCTGTTCAAGGTTGAAAGCACGCTGGAACCGGTGAACGTCGTTTTTCTATACCGGGTCATCGAGTTGACCGGCGAGATCGGCGACATGGCTGAGCGCGTCGGACGGCGCCTGGAACTGCTACTGTCATAAAAACATAAAAACAGGCCGGGGATATTCGATCCGTATACGGCTGGGGAAACAATGGACGCTGAGCTCATTTACATTAGCCTTGCGGCGTTATTCGGCATTTTCATGGCCTGGGGTATCGGTGCCAATGACGTGGCCAATGCGATGGCGACGTCCGTCGGTTCCAAAGCGCTGACCATCAAGCAGGCAATACTCGCCGCCGCCGTGTTCGAGTTTCTCGGCGCTGTGCTTGCCGGCGGCGCCGTCACCTCGACCATTCGCACCGGCATAGTCGATGCCGATCTGCTGGCTGACACTCCGGAATTGCTGGTTTACGGCATGCTGGCATCATTGCTGGCGGCCGGGACCTGGTTGCTCATCGCCTCAAGGAACGGCTGGCCGGTGTCAACGACGCACTCCATCGTGGGAGCCATCGTCGGCTTTGCAGCGGTCGGCATCGGCGTCAATGCAGTGCATTGGAACCAGGTCGGCACGATTGTGCTGAGCTGGGTGATTTCGCCACTCACCGCCGGTTTCATCGCATTTCTGATTTACGAAAGCGTGCAGCGGCTGATCCTGCGCCAGGAAGACCCCTTGGCCAAGGCGAAGCGATTTGTCCCGTTTTATATATTCCTTGCCGCATTTACCACGACGCTGGTGACGTTACTGAAAGGCTTGTCGCATGTTGGTCTGGAAGTAAGCGTTGCGGAAAGTTATTTCATGGCTGTCGCCATAGCCGCAACGATCGCAGTCGTCGGCGCAATCGCAATCCGGCGTATCAAACCGGACCCGAAAATAGAGAAGAAACAGCACTTCTATACGGTCGAACGGGTGTTCGGAGTGCTCATGATCGTGACTGCCTGCTCCATGGCGTTTGCGCACGGCTCGAACGATGTTGCGAATGCCATCGGCCCTCTGGCGGCGGTCATCTCGGTGGCCCAGTCCGGTCTGGTCGGTAGCCAGTCGGCGGTGCCCGTCTGGGTTCTGGTTCTCGGCGGGACTGGAATCGTCATTGGCCTCGCGACTTTCGGTCGTCACGTCATAGCGACCGTCGGCGAGAAAATTACACAGTTGACGCCGAGCCGCGGTTTCGCTGCCGAGCTTGCGGCTGCCAGCACCATCGTCATCGCGTCCGGGACAGGCATGCCGATTTCGACGACTCACACCCTGGTCGGCGCTGTCCTCGGGGTCGGTCTCGCCCGCGGCATCGATGCCATCGATCTCAGGGTCGTCGGCCGGATCATGGTGTCGTGGGTCGTCACCATTCCGGCCGGTGCCGGCCTTTCAATCGTGTTCTTCTTCGTGCTGAAAAATACCTTGCCCTAGCAGGCCGTTTTTCAACAGCCTGGCGGTCACGCACTTCGATCAGGCAGCGCGCGGTACACGGGTGGCCAGATGTACTTCCACCTGTGCAAGTCGCCGGCGGAATCGCGATGTCATCATCACTATGGCGACGACAGAGCCTGCGATGAGGCCGAGCCACAACCCGGTGGCTCCCAGGTCGAGCGGAAAACACAACACGTAGCCGAGACCCAGCCCGACGACCCAGTAGCCAACGGCGGCGATCCAAAACGGCGATCGGGTATCCCTGAGTCCGCGCAATGCGTTGGCAATGACCAGTAGCACACCGTCAAACAACTGGAACGCAGCAGCGTATGGCGCGAGCGTTACGGCAATGAGCATGGCACCGGCGTTGGCGACGTCCGCCGTATTGAGAAAAACACCGACGATCTGCGCCGGAAAAAGCCACAGTGTTCCCGAGGCAACGAGGGTAGCGGCAGCGCCAAACGCAAACGCGATGCTTGCCGATTGGCGTGCCGCAGCAGCGGACTGCATGCCGATGCCGTAGGCGACCCGCACACGCACGGCGTCACCGATCGCAATCGACGCGCTAAGGGCAACGTAAATCACGGTGTAGACTATCTGTTGTGCCGCGAGAGCGTCGGCACTGAGCATGCCAATCAGTACGGCGGCGACGGTGAACATGCCGGCTCCGAGTATCTGCGATGCGGTAACCGGCAATCCGAGGTGCAGGATCTCTTTCAGTGTCCTGCTGTCCACTCGTTTCGGCAGCAGCGAAGGGCGACACGCGGAGAACGCGGGGGAAAAAACCACGTGTGCCGCCATTGCAATGAACATCAGCCAGTTCACGATTACGGTTCCATACGCTGCCCCGACCACGCCGAGCGCCGGGAATCCGAGTTTGCCGAACACCAGTATGTAATTGATGAGCAGATTGAGGACGAGGGCGGCCGCGGCGATCGACATGATGATTGACGTGCGCGCCATTGCCGTTGCAAAGCTGCGCAAAACTGCAAACCAGAGCACCGGCAACACACACCAGGTCAGCGGGCTGGAATAACTGGTAACCAGTCGAAGTACATCCGGATCCTGGTTGGCGACCCGCAAGGCTGGACCGAGGTACCAGATGCCGAGCATCACTGGCACGCTCATGAGAGTTGCGACGATGAGTCCCTGTTCCACCGCGTGACTCACGCCGGGAAAATCCTTCGCCCCGAGACTTTGCGCGGCAAGGACCCCGACTATGGAGACGACTCCCATTCCGATCAGGAGTAGCACATAGAACCAGTCTGCGGACAATCCCACTGCGGCCAATTCGTGACTGCCGAGATGCCCGACGATGATCATGTCGGTAATCAGCATGCCCATCTCGGCAAAGTAGGCCGCGATCAGTGGCAGGCTGATCGAGAGTATTGTCCGTGCTTCGTGCGCACGCGACGGCAATTGTACTGGTGATTGCATGATGCGTCGGATTCTATCGTGCGGCCATTGCCGCGGGCTCCGGCGGCTTCACATTGTGATGTTGTGTCGCGGTACGGTCTGCTATTGTCTGAGGCCATACGCAATCTCGGGAAACGACCAGGCATGTCTCACCAAACTACTCTGTCGGCCGCGAGCCAGGCAAGCAACGCGACGAGGCGGTATGTATTGGGTGTGCTGGTCGTGGTTTACACGTTCAATTTCATCGACCGGCAGATTCTTGCGATTCTTCTGCCGTCAATAAAAGCGGAGTTCCGCGTCGACGACTGGGTTCTTGGACTGCTGGCCGGACCTGCGTTCGCTGTTTTTTACGCAACTCTCGGTGTCCCGATAGCGCTCATTGCCGATCGCTGGAACAGGCGCAACCTGATTGCGATTGCACTGGCAATATGGAGCGGCATGACCGCGCTTTCCGGGGTTGCTGCCAGCGTAACCCAGCTGGCACTGGCGCGCGTCGGCGTCGGCATCGGCGAGGCCGGCTGCAGCCCGCCGGCTCACTCTATTATTTCTGATTACTACCCTCCGGAAAAACGCTCAGCTGCAATGGGAATCTATACCGGCGGCATTTCGATCGGAATCATGATTGCTTACCTCGCCGGAGGTTGGGTTGCGCAGAATATCGGCTGGCGGGAAGCGTTCTTTATAGTCGGCCTGCCGGGGCTGCTGTTGGCGCTGATCGTAAGGTTTACAGTTCGCGAACCGGAGCGTGGCATGTCAGAGGGTCGCATCGACACCGCCGAACGGCCCGGCATGCTTTATGTTGCGCAGTATCTGTTTCGGAGCCGGTCCTTTTTGCATATGGCCATCGGTTCCGGTCTTGCAGCATTCGGCGGCTATGCCGTCATCAGTTTTTTCCCCAGTTTTCTGAATCGCAGTCACGGCATGAACCTGGCCGAGATCGGTGTTTACCTGGGCCTGATCATCGGTATCGCCGGTGCCGTCGGCTTTGCCGGAGGTGGTTATTTCGCGGATCACATCGGCAGGAAAAGACGCAAGAACTCCCTTATCGGTGTTGCCGTTGCGACCATCATCAGCTGGATATTCATGGTCCCGGTTTACCTGGTGGCCAACCCCTATGTCGCGCTTGCCATCTTTGTCGTGCCGGCGACTCTCTCGAACTTCTATCTGGGTACGACCATCGCGCAAACGCAAAGTCTGGTCGGTCTGCGCATGCGTGCAGTAGCGTCGGCAATCCTGTTTTTCATTCTGAACATCATCGGGCTGGGACTCGGGCCGTTGATCGCCGGAATACTGAGTGACGCATTGATGATCGGCTACGGGGCGGAGTCCATGCGCTACTCGCTGCTTATCATCAGTCTTGTACTGAGCCCCTGGTCCGCATTGCACTACTACCTGGCGGCGAGGCACATCGAAGGTGATCTTGCCAGGGTCAATGGAGGCGCATGAGCGTGAGCTATAC